>NZ_JAUBTB010000006.1:0-128694 GCF_036704965.1 Microcoleus sp. F10-B2
TTTTTACTGTTCGGGGGCGTCCTTTGTCTGTTCCCGTGGTTTCTTTGATAAAAAAAAAGCAACTTCGGGTCCCACTATCTCTATCCATTGTTTTCTCAAGTGCCCTTCTATTGTTTCCAGGTTATCTAATGCTTCGGGGGGAGTGTTTCTGTATAAAATTTTGGCGATTTCAGCAGTATGAGCTTGTAAGCGTGCTCGGGTAGTCAGGCGTCATGTTTAGTCTCTCCAAATTATTTATTGACTATTGTAACTCTTGAGACACTCTATTCTTCAGTTCCTCTAAAATGGCTGATTGACTCTCAAACATATTTTTGGAGGAAGCTAAGTGTTGGCTTTTCCCAAAAGCAGCGCATTTTATCATACTTTTGTATACTTGCAAAATCGGGATGCTCCCCGTTAATCTGCGTGCATCTGCGGTAAAAAAAACTCCCTTATTTCAACATCAAAGCAACTTCCTTAGCAAAATAAGTCAAAATCAAATCGGCACCAGCCCGTTTGATACTGGTCAAAGTCTCCAAAATTATCCGCTTTTCATCAATCCAACCCAACTGTGCAGCAGCTTTTACCATTGCGTATTCGCCGCTGACATTATAAGCAGCTACGGGCAAATTAGTTGCTTCGCGCACTTGGCAGATAATATCCAGATAAGCCAAAGCAGGTTTTACCATCACAATATCTGCACCTTCTGCTATATCCAAAGCAACTTCTTTCAGTGCTTCTCGTGCATTAGCAGCATCCATTTGATAAGTCTTTTTGTCTCCAAATTTTGGGGCAGAATCGAGGGCATCTCGAAACGGGCCATAATAAGCAGAGGCATATTTTGCTGAATAAGCCAGGATTGCTGTATCGATGTATCCTGCCGCATCTAAAGCTTTGCGAATTGCGCCGATTCTGCCGTCCATCATGTCGGAAGGTGCTACCATATCCGCACCGGCGGCGGCTTGAGAAACTGCCATTTTTACTAAAACTTCAACAGTCGGATCGTTGAGAATTTTACCAGTTTCGTCAACTAAACCGTCGTGTCCGTGTGATGTGAAAGGGTCGAGGGCTACGTCGGTAATTACTACTATTTCTGGAATGTTTTGTTTGATAGCTTTGACTGTTTGCTGGACTAATCCTTCTGGGTTGTAGCTTTCGCTGCCATTGTCATCTTTTTTGCTGTCTGAGATGACTGGGAAAAGGGCGATCGCATTAATTCCTAACTCCCAACATTCAGCTATTTCTTTTAGCAATAAATCCAAGGAATAGCGATAACAACCCGGCATAGAAGCAATCTCAACTTTTTGCCCTTCCCCTTCCATCACAAACATCGGATAGATGAGGTCGTCAACTGTCAGGTGATTTTCCCGTACCATCCGCCGCAAAGCTGGTGTACGGCGGAGGCGGCGGGGACGGATGGTTGTGAGGGAGGGATTTTGATCGCTTGGAGTGGGAACGGCGGACTCGACGTTATTTGCAGATGACATAGGAACTGCGTGCAATAATGATAATCATTATTATTACATTATTGCACGCAGTGGTAGCGCCACGGAATTGAAAAAACAACTCCTCATGCCTGTGTGACAAGCTATTTCAGCAATCTGTTCTATTTTGAGCAGAATAGTATCGGCGTCGCAATCGTAAAATATTTGTTTGACTTTTTGGATGTGCCCGGATGTCGCGCCTTTGTGCCAAAATTCAGAGCGCGATCTGCTCCAATAGTGTGCTTCTCCTGTAGCTAGAGTCTGCTCGATCGACTCTTTGTTCATCCAAGCCATCATTAAAATGGTACCATCTCGATCGTCCTGGGCGATCGCCGGAATCAAACCTCGATCGTTAAATTTTAAAGCTTCAATCCATAAATATTTTTGATCCATATTCAGTTTACAGGAGTTGTATTTTCTCAAGTAAGATTTTTTACCGCAGAGGGCGCAGAGGGCGCAGAGGGAGGAAAGGGAAAGAAAAGAGAGATAACAGGATGGAAATCAAATTCTGACTCTCTTTTCTTTTGTCAGCGCGGGCGGACGAAAGTTTGTATATCAGCGAATTTTATTCGCAGATGATTCTAGTGAAAGCTTGATTTGTGCGCGATTAAACTCATAAATTCTTGACGAGTTCTGGAATCTTCAGCGAACACGCCACGCATTGCTGAAGTCGCAGTCCAAGAACCTGGTTTTTGCACACCGCGCATTACCATACACATATGAGTTGCTTCGATTACAACTGCTACACCTTGAGGTTTTAGCAATCCTTGAAGTGCATCCGCAATTTGTGCAGTTAAGCGTTCTTGTACTTGCAATCTGCGGCCGTACATTTCACAAATTCGAGCAATTTTTGACAGTCCAATTACTTTCCCGTTGGGGATGTAAGCAACGTGGGCGCGACCAATAATTGGCAGGATGTGATGTTCGCAAGAACTGAAAATATCAATGTCCCGCACTAACACCATTTCGTTAGCATTTTCTGTGAATACTGCTCCGTTGAGCAGTTCGTCGAGAGATTGACGATAACCTCCAGTTAAGAACTGCAAGGCTTTCACAACTCGTTTCGGTGTATCTCGTAACCCTTCACGGTCTGGGTCTTCTCCCAATCCTAGCAGCAATGTACGCACTGCTTGTCTCATTTCTTCATCTGAAACAGGGGGTTGAGATTGGGTAGGAATTGATGACACTACACCATTTGGAGAAGTCAGTTCGGGGCGAGTAGATAAAGTCATGCTTGCAGTTTGTGAAATGTTTAACACTGGGTATGGACTTTTATTTGGCATTTGATTATAACAAGATTTACAAAATAAAAAATTAAAATGGTTTAGTTTTTTTTAATGATTTTATAGATGAATATATGAAATTAACCGTTGGTATTTACACGGTTTTTGCTGTCAAAAACTGCAACTACTAACGGCGTAATTAAATCTAAAATCTCTTGGCTATGGACGTGATACTGAGATTGACGAAATCTTAAACTAAACAACTGTTAAGTTGTTCTCGAATTTGAGCGGTATCTAAGTTGCGGCCGATGACTACGAGTTGATTCTTAGGTGGAGTCAACCATTCGTAAGCATTTAGTTCATAGCGCGCGCCGCTAAGTTGAAAAATGTGTCTCATCGGACTTTCTTTAAACCAAAGAATGCCTTTTGCCCGAAATACATCGCAGGGCATTTCTTCGGTGATAAATTCTTGGAATTTGTCGAGATCAAAAGGTCGATCGCTCTGAAATGATAGTGAAACAAATCCGTCATTATCTAAGTGATTCGAGTGATGTCCGTGATGGTGATGTTCATGATGATGCTCGTGTTCGTGATGATGCTCGTGATGGTGATGTTCGTGATGATTTTCGTGTTCGTGATGCTCGTGTTTTTCCTCAGTTTCAAAACTATCGAAAAGATCGGCTTGGGTTAAACCTACACCCAAAATCAAGGGTAAAGGAACTTCACCATATTCAGAGTGTAAAATTCTCGCTCCTTCTTTCACAGTGCGAATGTAAGCTTCTAATTCTTCTACTTTTTCTGAAGGAGCTAAATCGGTTTTGTTCATCAGCACGATATCTGCAAATGCTACTTGTTTTAAAGCTGCTTCGCTGTCAAAATGGTCTGTGGTGAATGTTTCGCTATCGACTACAGTGAGTACAGAATCTAGACTGGTTAAATCCCGCAATTCCGTGCCGAGAAATGTCAATATAATCGGCAGTGGATCGGCAACTCCGGTGGTTTCAATTACCATGCAATCGATACGGTCTTCCCGTTCTAAAACTCGGTATACTGCATCAACTAAGCCTTCATTGATGGTACAACAAATACAGCCGTTGCTCAGCTCTACCATGTCATCTTCGGTAGAAATTAAAAGCTGTGAATCGATGTTAATATCGCCAAATTCGTTCACTAAAACTGCTACTTTTAAATCTTGACGATTTTTGAGTATTTGATTGAGTAAAGTCGTTTTTCCGCTGCCGAGAAAGCCGGTAATTATGGTTACGGGCATTCCTCTTTTGGGAAAATCGGAAACTAAATCTGGGGTTTGTACAGTGAGATTAGTCATTGTCCCTCGTTGATTAATTGTAGAAGCCCTGCTGTCAATTTGGAACGCCGCTAAGCATCCCAAAGCTCTTGTGGATAGCACTTCCTAGCCAAAATTTAGGTACGATCGCCTGTATCGCACTGGATCGACTATGATAATCATTATCATAATTTAGATGTGCTTTAAGCGCAAGCCCTAGAATTATTGCTCAGCTAGCTGATGACTCATAAACACTTCACTGTCATCCCTTTTCCAGATAAATCCCATGTTACAAACGGGAATTTAAAACAATGTATTGAGGGCGAGTGCGATCGATAATTCCCTCCTCCTCCAGCCGACACATCAGGCGCGTCACCGTAATCCGCGTAATTCCCATCGCCTCAGAAATCTCCTGGTGAGTCAATCTCAGATCGATCAAAACTCCTTGTGCTACTTCCCGACCAAATTTTTTTGCCAACCAAGCTAATAGTTGCAACAGTCGATCGCGCAGACATTCGCTGCGAACAATGCAGAAAAATTCTTGAGTTTGCTGAAGATGTCGGAAAACTTCATCTAAGGATTGATAGCACAAATTTTGAGGAATGTAACTAATTTCTACATGAGTTTTGCTCTCAATTTGATAAGGTTGAACGCCTGACAACGAATGACCGAGTACGTCTCCAACTCCCCAATATCCGAGGGTTATTGGTGTTCCCTGTTCGCTCCAAGTCATGGTTCGGACGGTTCCCCGCTCAATTCGCAGCAAGCCGTTAAAGGGCATGGGTATCAACTGACGGCAGGTGAAAGTCTGCTGTCTGAGATTAGGGCACAAGCCAGGAGTGCAGGTTAAAAGAGTCATAGGATTTAGGCCTAGCGTCACCGCTACTTTGGATAGAACGTACAGCTTAAGCTAATTGATAATTTATGTCAACTAACTGGAAGTAATTGCCATGCCCGACTGCTAAGCTTGAAACCCTTTGCGGGTGGTGTAAGAAACGTTTCGGAACTTGACAGTATCCGTGTCTGGGTCGTAGAGAGTATAATTTGCTTGTCCGCTGAGCCGACCCACATTCCCGACTCCGATCGCCCTTCGCGCTGTTGCAGACACGGTTGCAGGCGGCTCTTGAGAGTCCAGAGTCATTACCCAGTTATTGATAATGGTGGGCTGTAGTTGATACTCAAATGCTAAGCCCGATCGCCCGCAAAACAAAGTATTGGCATCAGCGCGGATAACGCGATCGAGCATCACAGGCGGCGGAGTCTCCGGGGTAAGCTCATCAGACGCGCTAACCGTACTCCCGTGAATCAACAAACAATCCAATTCATGAAAACCAAAATTCAAAGAGCGCAACCACTCTACAGTTTTCCGGCTGACAGAATCCCAGAGCAACTTAATCGTATCTGCGCCGTATTTTTGTCGCAATTCTGCCGCATCAGGGCTAGAACCTATTCCGTGTAAGTTGAAACACTGTTCTTCCCACCACCCGATACAAATTTGAGGTTCGATTTCTCCTCGTTTGGGCGATCGGACTCGCTGCACTAATTTTTCGCATTCGGGATTCGGACCGACTAAATCACCCAATATATACAACTCCTCAACACGAATTCTCAGGCGCTTGATGTCAGCTAGTACAGCTTCATAAGCAGCCAGATTTCCTTCGATTCCACTTATTATTGCCCAGTTTTTCATACTTGTTAATTGTTAGTAATGGTCGAGGTTTTTGCCTGGTTAGTTTAGATTTTTTTTTCTGAGCGTGTTTTGAACGGATATCTTACACCAATGTCAAAAACTTGTAGGGGCGGGTTTTACCAACAATAATCGCCAAAAACCAATAATCTTATAAACCCGCCCCCACCCAACGGTAAATCACAATCTACCTCTTTATTGAACAGTCAACAGTTAACTGTCAACTGTCAACTGTTTATCTATCTTTCACAAACATGAGTCGGATCGTCAGCTCTTTCGGCATATTCCAAACCCCTAGCCAAACGCCAAGCAAAAATTGGCGGCAAACCTTTTTCAATAATTGCAGCGCAAGTAGCTTGATAGTCATATTCGACTTCTCGCAATATCACTTGTTGAGCGTCAACATCGTAAATCACGTAGGTAGCATTCGGCCTCCCGTGGCGTGGTTCTCCCACGGAACCAACATTCACAATCCGCTTTAAAGGAGCAGTAAAACTTAAATCTTTTTCTCTATCAATACTCGGCCCGCTTACCCGAACCTGCATTTTTCCAGCATCTAAAGTACGAACGTAGGGAACGTGAGTGTGACCGCAAAACAGCACGTCAGCACTCGCAGAAAATACCCGCTCTAACGCAGAAAAAGCATCCATTGTCGGCAGTAAATATTCATGATTGCTGTGAGGGCTACCGTGGACAAAACACATATTGTCTTCTCGCAAACTGTGCGGCAAAGTGGCTAAATATTCCCGCGTTTCTAAGGGGATTTGTGCGTTTGTCCATTCGTGGGCTAATTTTCCTCTTTTTTCGGCTAAAACAGACGGATAGCTGCATTCGCAGGAGTTCAAACCTTCGACAATATCTTCGTCCCAGCAGCCGGCGCAAGTGGGAATGTCGAGGGAGCGAATCATTTCTACGACGGCGTGGGGATGGGGGCCGTAGCCGACTAAATCTCCGAGACAAAAGATTTTGTCTGCTTGTTGTTCGTCAATGTCTGACAAAACGGCATTTAAGGCTTCGTAGTTGCCGTGAATGCAGGACATAACTGCTATTTTCATGTTATTTATTCTGCTAATAAAAGTGCTTGTTTGACTTGTTGTTGGTAATTCAACAGAATTGTTTCGGACAGACAGCAATCTTCTAGGGTTTGTCCTAATGCTGTTTCATCGAGATTTTCGCCGACTATTTCTATGCCGCTAAATCTTTGGGGGCGGCCTTCGAGCCAGCGGGGAAGTGGCAATTCTTCGTGGGCGGTTTCTTTGAATTCGGCAGAGAAATCGAAGTAAAAAGATCGACCGTCGGCTATGTCAAAAATGCCTTTGGCTCTGTGAACCTTGCCGTAGGCTCCTTGGGTCATTTCTTGGTACCAAAACAGATCGAGGCTGGCTGGATCGAGGACTTGTCCGCTAGCGGGGCTGCGCCAAATTGATAGTTTTTCTGGTTCGCCGCTAACGGCTATTCCCTCGACAATTACATCTGCCCATTGATGCCATTCGGTGTCTTTGATTTCTGGCGGGACTACAGCAAATCGGCGGCTGGGAAAGCTTTGGAGTAGGTTTTCTACTGCTGTCAGTTGCAGGTAAAATCCCAGTTCGATGTAGGCTGAAACGCCGTTTTCTAGGTGTTTCGCGAGCTCGGATTCTTGGCCGTCTGTCAGGGTGGTGATTTGCCCAAATTCGGCGGCGATGCACGTTTGGTCGATCGGCACATTGCCGCTTCCGGGGCAAAAATACAGCAGGGGCGGGGTTTCGGCTGCTAGCTGCTGTCGAATCCAGGTTGTTTTTCCGCTTCCGGGCGGGCCCGCTACGGCGGTGATTGTTGATTGACTCATAAATACAATGATAATCGTTCTCAGCAAGGTTAGCTCTTCTATATTTAGATTTAATTTTGCGATCGGGCGGGATGCCCGCTCCACCAAGGTCAATCGATTTTAGATTTTAGATTTTAGATTTTAGATTTTAGATTTTAGATTTTAGATTTTAGATTTGACCCCACGGATAAATTCGGGGGGCAAGTTTCATCAGATACAGGTTTTTTATTTCTCCAGGGATGAATCCGGGGGCTTGTATCCTGGATGCTTTCGGTCATTGGATTTCAGATTTGAGATTGGTTCTGGGTGCCGGTGCGTCCTGGACTATAGATTTTAGATTTAAAATTCATCTTGATGCGAAGGTAAAAGTATGTGACAAGCATCACATACTTTTATGCGTTATATCACTGTAATTAAAATTAACAATTTGTTACATTTATTTACATAAAGCAACAAAACAAGGAAAAACACATGACTTCACGTAACATGATGGTCGATGACCAAGGTCTGCTCAACAACTTCGCGATCGAGCCCACGATGTATGTAGATGCCAACGTCAGCACCGGATTTACCGAGTATGCAGAGAAAGTTAACGGACGTTTTGCGATGATCGGATTTGTTTCTTTGCTGGCGATCGAAGTTTTGACTAAACAAAGCTTTATCGGCTTCATCAAAGATATTTTAGGATAGGGCGATTTATCAGCTTGAGATTTTATTCAGAAATAGGACAACTTTTTACCTACAGTCTAGCCGCTGTTGCCCTAACAATTGCTTTCTGAGTGTATATTTTAAAACTGTTTTAAATACAACAAATTAGAGAATAAAGTCTCAGCAATTGTTGAGGCTTTATTTGTTACTTTTACATCCATTACATCCGTTACATCTTGTACACTGCTCGTTGCGGAACTTCCTTGTGCTATTTTAATTCAAACAGCTTTGCTTGCCAAAAAAACTCTCATGTACCGATTCACTAACTGCGGCTGTTCCTGCTGCACCCAGTGGCTGCAATTAGGAATGTAATGAATCTGAAAATCTCGCACGTAATCTGCTGTCCCGTAGGTTAACTCTTTACCGAGGGCGACATCATTTTCTCCCCAAATCATCAGCGTCGGAACTTGCAGCACGCTCCAATTCTGGCGATCGAGAAATCCCCGAGCCATATTGCGGTAATAATTGATAGTAGCAGTCAGAGCGCCCCGTTTGGCTGCCGCATCTTTGTAAGCTTCGATATCTGAGGGGCTAAAGGTGCTTTTGTCCACTGCCATACCTTCCAAAGCAGCCGAAATTGCCTGATAGTCGCCCAACTGAATTAACAACTCCGGCAAAACTGGCAACTGAAACAAAAAGATGTACCAACTTTTCAGCAATTGTTGGGGAGTGCGTAGCCCTTCAGCAAACTTGGCCGGATGTGGTAGATTCATCACAATTAATTTATCCACCATTTGGGGATAAGCATAAGCAAAACTCCAGGCGATCGCACCTCCCCAGTCGTGACCAACTAAGACGCAACTTTCGTATCCCAAACCCTGAATAATTCCCTTGACATCTTGCACAAACTCTGACATCACGTAAGCAGATTTATTATTAGGTTTGTCGCTGTCGTTGTAACCCCTGAGATCCACAGCGACAACTTTATAGTCTGATGCAAATTCTGGGATTTGATGCCGCCAAGAATACCAAAATTCAGGAAATCCGTGCAGCATCAGCATCAGCGGCCCAGAACCTTGAGTGACATAGTGCAGTTTAATGCCGTTCGCAGCGATAAATTCGTGTTTCCAAGCAGCTTCTAGCACAGACATATTTGATCCTTTCTCTAGGTATCGAGAAATCGTAACAGTTCCTCTCTTTAAGAGGAACCAACTTTAGGCATATCTAGCAATTCTCCCAGCACTTGTAAACTCTTCCTTTTCGATTCATTTGTGGAACAGGCGTCCCGGCGGTGGTTCTTCGCGCAAAAAAAGCCGTAGCACGGGCGAGGGCCCGACGCCATCGCCCATTTCCCGAAAAGATTGCTGTATCGGTTAAAATATTAGTATAATGTTGCTGCCATCCCGACAAGTGTCAAGCCAAAAATAACTCATTTTCGAGCGGCTAAGAATCCCGAGACGCAAAAATTTGAGGATTTGTGAGAGTGCAAGGTAAATAATTAAGATCGGGCGAGTATACTAGGAATTGAAGGAGTTAATACCATGTCTGGCGATCGCCTGCAAAACATTGTTAACCGCTTGACAGATCGTCTCAAGCGCGACGTATTAATTGAACAATCCCTCTATGACATTCGAGAAATTTTGCAGAGCGATCGCGCGGTGCTTTATCATTTTTACAAGCAGTGGCAAGGTCGAGTGACTTACGAGATGTTGAGTGCGATGGAACTCTCAATCTTGGGTTTAACCGGGCCTGATGATTGTTTTAACGGCCACTACGCTGCTTTGTACGAAGCCGGCAGAGTTAGAGCAATTGCAGATATTGAAGTAGAACCAATTAACCCATGCCACCGAGATTTTCTGCTTAGCCTGAAAGTTCGCGCCAATTTAGCCGTGCCAATTTTAACAGCAAAAGGGCTGTGGGGGCTGTTAATTGCTCATCAGTGCAGCGGGCCCCGCACTTGGTCGCGATCGGACATTGAATTTATGCAAAAACAAGCGCAAAATATAGCAATGTCTCCCACAATTCAAGATAGTTAATCTTTCATCCAAAATCCTGCTTTGTGACTGTTCGGGTGCATTGTCTGTGCAATGGAAAATTACCAACTGTCCCAAAATATGGTGTTCTATTGTTAGGCAGAGGTTTGTAGCGACTCATAGGGCTGGATGAGAATCTCAGCGGGAATTCCTAACTCTTGATTCAGCTTCCGAATCATTTCCAGAGTCAAGGATCGTTTGCGAGATAATATCTCAGAAACTTTAACTCGACTGCCAATACATTGTTCCAAATCGCTACCAGACCATCCGCGAGCCTCCATGTAGTATTGAATGGCTGCAATTGGATCGGGTATTGCGATCGGAAAGTGTGCCTTCTCGTAAGCTTCTACTAGGGTACTGAGCACATCTAGGCGATCGGACTCAGGTGTATTAGGATCTGCATTAAACAGCAACTCAACCTCTCGAAGGGCTTCCTGATAGTCAGTTTGCGTTCTAATTGGGCGTATTTCCATATATCAATTTGTGTTTAGATTGTTTCTGCATCTATCTTGTCATACTCGGCATGAGTGCCAATAAAGCGGATAAAAATAATGCCGATGTCATAACGAATGGCAACAATCAGCCGATAGGAATTGCCTTTGATGTTAAACACAACACGATTGTTCGCAATGATGCTGGCATTACCATGAGCGGACTTAACATCGACTGGACTCTGCCAATCGGCGTGAGACGCTTCGTAGTACCAAGTTTTTAGTGCTTCTGAGGCATCTGGATGAGTTTCCCAGAAGTTTCGCAAGGTGCTGCGGGACAACATACGCATAGAACTTTGTGACTGGAACTCCCGAAACACGAGACAATTGAAATATCGGTTCTGCCATTGTCAGAGGGCAAAGAATAACGTGCTATCTCATCATTTTATCACAGCATCTTTGTCTCTAGGAATAGTTGGTGGCAAGGAGTTTTCGGATGCTGGGGGAGCGAAACCCAAGAATGATATCTTGAGGAGACACGCCACGTTTAATCAGTTCTCGATCGATATAGATTTCGGTACTGTTGTGTTGAATCCAGATTTGATTTTCGATGATATCAAGCTGCATGGCACAGCCATAGATGCGATATTCGTCGCGCCATTCGTTGTGCATCACGAGGTATCGATCGCGGGCGTAATCGAATATTAACTGAGCATTTGCATCATTTTTAGAAAAGTCTTCGAGAAAGTCACAAACAATTTTGCGGTATTCGTTTAGTCTATCCATTTTAATATCAGTTATCAACTTATTTTCCTAAAAATACTGTTAATATGTGCTTTAAAAATAGAATTTAGCTGAAATTTTGCTAGCTCTTTTCTGGGAATTTTTTCTACTAAACCGCGTCTGACTAAAGATTGTAGAATGTGCATAAATTTAGCTTGAGATACTTCCATATTAGCAGGTTTTTGGGAAATCTCTATCGGTTCATCTTGATGAGCCAACCAGTGTATCACATTTTTTTCTAAGTCTGATAACCGCTCTAAATGCGATTCTAAATTGGTTTCTATGTCACCCAAAAACAACTCATTTTTATCTGCCAGAAAAAGGGAAACCATCCCGTTCAAAAACTCTATAATAGTTGAAGAAATAATATTTAGCCAAGCTGGATGACTTTGATATAGTGTTATTAATTCATCCCATTTTCCCTCATCTTGTAAATCTTTTTGTCTCAAGATTTCTTTGGCTTCTTCTCCTAATCCTTGAAGTTGTAATACTCTTGTGTATTTGTTTTCTTTTTCTAAAGTCTCTATTTCTCCAGATTTTTCCCAACTAATTAAAATTAAACAACTCTCATGAGATAAGGTAGCAATTTGCTGAAAAAATTTACGATAATCTTTATATTCTGTTAAATACTGACCCGCGAAGTTACCAGTTTTAAAAATATTCTGCACGTCATCAAGGATTACTAAACAACGAGATGAGCGAAAATAATCTATTATTTCTGGGAATGGATTTGCGTGGGATTGAGAAAAAAACTGTTTAAGTTCATCTTTAAGGTTAATCAGTTTAGGCAAATGCTCAAGACTGCGATAAATAATATAATCGAATTGTGTGTTAATTTCTGAGATTAATTTCAGGGTTAAAGCCGTTTTTCCGATACCACTCAATCCATAAATTGTAATTAATCTAGTCTTATCTTCTAAAATCCATTCTTTAAGAGTATGAATTTCTGAATTACGCCCGTAATTATAGTTTAATTCTGGTGCTGTTGTTAGATCAATGATTGGGAGTTGATTTTGGACTTGGGAAGAGGGCGATCGCTTTTCTATATCCTCTAAAGATTGAGGATTTTCTCTGCAAATATTAACGTGACTATTAATATAATTACTAATAGTGTGTGAAGCATTACCGAAATTATTGATAGTAGAACCAGCTTTATTTTCCAAAATAGAACCAAGATTCTTTTGTTCAATCTCTTCTGAAAAAACATCGGAGAGAAGTTTCCATAATTTTGCTCCCTCTTTTTTAACATGATCGTAACTATACCCATTAGTTACCGCAATTTTCTGAAAATTTTGACGTTGTAAAACACTTTCTAATATAAATTTTTGTAAAGAATCAAGATGTTGTCCTTTTTTAGCGAATACCTGTTCATCAGTCCATTTTGACAATTCTTGAACGTCCATATATTTTTAACCTCACTCAATCTTTTTAGTTTAGCCACCCAAACCCACTTTTTGCCACTAAAAGTTAAGTTTTGTAACTATAGAACTAAACAGCACCACGCAATCCCACTATATCACACCAAATCCCACTATATCAATTTTCCTACTAAATGCCACTCTAATCTAAATCCTATCAATTACAATCTGAAATATTGCCCAATTTTTCAGAATCAATCCCATGAAAACACAAACTTTGGAGAGACCTGCAAGTTCAGTGCCTTTCACTCTAAATTTTGTCGAGAAACTAGACCCAGCATTGTACGATCGAGCTATTCAGGATTCAGATATCCTAAAACAATCCTACGATCCGGAAACTCAAACATCGAATATTCCTGTTTCTGCTGCTGGTACTTCGTTGAGCTATCGTGATACTACCACCGGTATTCTTGGGGCTAGAGATGATTCAAAGGAGGTTGATAGTTAAAGCTGACAGTGGCATTAGTTGAAAACCACGGTCTTTCTGCATCAAACAACATTGATTATACGGTACGGTGGAGTGCGGGGCATTCTATCGTACCCCTTTAAAGTGTTAGGGATTGTCAGTAGAGAAAGCCTGATGTAAACCATCAATATCAATTGACCACCAAACCTGATTTATTTCCCAAAAACGATGTGAGAAATTAAATATGCTCTTAATTTTTACGAATAAGCAGGATGTCCACAGTGATGAAGTTATTAGAAACCTATATAAAAAAGGGATTGAAGTTTTTAGGTTGAACTCAGAAGATTTACTGACAAAATATAAGATAAATCTTCATATTGATAAAAATGGGTTATGGACGGGACAGATTACTGACGAACTCGGGAGAATCTTAAACTTAGATCAACTAAAAGTAGCCTGGTTGAGAAAACCTGACTTTGATTTTTTTGGAAAAATTGATCGATCTACAGAGGAACAGTTTATCGCTTCAGAAACAAAAGCTTTTATCAATATACTATATTCTATACCCAGCATAAGATGGATAAACGATCCATTTATCGCCAATAAAGCGAAAGTAAAATTTCAACAACTTTTACTGGCTAATAAATACGGGATTAAAATCCCCAAAACACTGATAACCACCCAACCAGAAACAGCGAAAGAGTTTTTTATAGAGTGCGGAGAAGAGATTTTAGTTAAAACCATTTATACTGGAAATGTTACCATCGATGGGCTCGATCAAGGAATCCCCTCAAGAAAGATTGGCAAAGATGATTTTTATAAGTTCTATCAAAACATTTCTTTGTCACCGACTCAATTGCAAGAATATATCGAAAAAGCTTTTGAATTAAGGATTACAACTATTGGCAAAAAGGTATTTGCCGTTAAAATTGATTCACAAGCCCATGAAGAGACCAAAATTGATTGGCGGCTCCATACTCAAATTAATCCACATTCTATCTTTGAACTACCGGCAAAAATAGAAAAATTCTGCATCAAATTTTTGGAGGAGCAAAAACTATTATATGGGGCGATGGATTTTATTGTGACTCCCAACAATGAATATGTATTTTTAGAAAACAATCCTTTTGGTCAATACCTTTGGCTAGAAATAGAAACAAAAATACCATTAACGGAAGAGATTTGTAATTTATTAATAAGCTATCTTGATGCTTGATTACTTTTTTTGGGGCTTCACCCTTCGAGTATTTTAATTGTAGGGTGCGTCAGGTGAGTTTCTTAAACGATTATTGAAGGTTTAAATATCTGACGCACCTGACTAATTGTGATAATTGCGTAACCGTTGTTACTATTAACTAACAGCTACAGCCTCCCCTAAAGGATGCTGCTGCAAAACAGCTTGCAAATACTTCCCAGTATAAGACCTCGGATTTTCCGCCACATCCTCCGGCGTTCCCGCCACAATAATCTCGCCGCCCTTATCTCCCCCTTCCGGCCCCAAATCGATCGCCCAATCGCTGCACCGAATCACATCTAAATTGTGTTCGATTACCAAAATTGAATTACCCTTATCCACCAATCTTTGCAGCACATTTAACAAATGGTGAACGTCGTAAAACGACAAACCAGTCGTCGGTTCATCGATCAAATAAAGCGTCTTCCCAGTAGCGCGGCGCGACAGTTCCGTTGCCAATTTTACCCGCTGCGCTTCCCCCCCAGAAAGCGTCGGCGCCGGCTGTCCCAACTGAATGTAACCCAAACCAACATCAACCAAAGTTTGCAGTCTGGCGCCCGCCCTGGGAATATTTTTAAACATCTCCAAAGATTCCTCGACAGTCATGTTCAAAACATCAGAAATCGACTTGCCTTTGTACTTCACTTGCAGCGTTTCCCGGTTGTACCGTGCACCTTTGCAAACCTCACACTGCACGTAAACATCCGGCAGAAAATTCATCGAAATCACGTTCACGCCTTGGCCGCCGCAAGCTTCGCACCTTCCCCCTTTCACGTTAAAAGAAAACTGCCCCGCTTTGTAACCTCTTGCCTTCGCTTCAATGCTTTCGGCAAACAAATCGCGAATCACATCAAAGACTCCCGTGTAAGTAGCGGGATTAGAGCGCGGGGTACGACCGATGGGAGATTGGTCGATGACAATTACCTTATCAACCACATCCTCTAGAGAGCGTTCCCCTTTAGTTTTGAGGGCGTCCATGTCGGGCGGTAAAGGCACTTTTTTGGTGATATAGTGTTGCAGCGACGGGTACAGCAATTCATTGATTAAAGTTGATTTTCCCGAACCGGAAACCCCCGTCACGCAGACGAGTTTTCCCAGCGGAATTTCCACATCAATATTTTTTAAATTGTTGCGCCTCGCATTTGTGATTGAAAGAGCTTTGCCGTTGCCTTTTCTCCTTTCATTAGGGGTTTCAATTACTCGCTTTCCCGACAAATAAGCACCAGTCAAAGATTCCTCTGCCGTTAGCAAATTTTCTAAACTTCCTTGCGATATAATTTTGCCACCGTGAACGCCGGCACCGGGCCCGATATCGACAATATGGTCGGCCGCTCGCATGGTTTCTTCATCGTGTTCTACGACAATCAAAGTATTGCCTAAATCGCGCAATTTTGTTAAGGTTTGCAGCAGGCGAAAATTGTCTCTTTGGTGCAAACCGATGCTGGGTTCGTCCAAAACGTAGAGCACGCCCGTCAAACCAGAACCGATTTGAGTTGCCAGCCGAATTCGCTGGGCTTCTCCGCCAGAAAGTGTCATTGCTGCGCGGTCTAAAGTCAGGTAATCTAACCCGACATCGAGTAAAAATTGCAGCCTTGCTTTGATTTCTCTCAGGGCTAAATCGGATATTTGGAATTGCCGATCGCTCAATCCCAAATTATTTACTCGTTCGCGACATTCGCGAATCGAAATACTCGTTAAATCCACAATTCCGTACTGTCCCAACCGCACCGAAAGCGCCTCGGGTTTCAAGCGTTTGCCGTGACAAACCTCGCAAGAGCGATCGACCCGATACTGTTCCAACTTCTGCTTGATCAGATCGGAACCAGTATCGTCGTACTGGCGCTGCAACATGGAAATTACGCCCTTAAAATCTCTTCTCAAATCGGCGGTGTTGCCGTCTCGCTTCTTACTTTCGGAAGTACCCTTGGACTCATTGCCGTACAAAATCACCCGCTGGTGTTCGGGCTTTAATCGATACCAAGGAGTGTCGATATCAAACCCGCAAGTATCAGCAATACTGCAAAGCAAAGAAAGATAATAAGAATTGTCTTTGTCCGACCAAGGCGCGATCGCACAATAAAGAGGCGCTTTCTCGTCGGGAATTACCAACTCCGGCGCAAAAGTCCGCAAACTCCCCAAACCGTGGCAGTTTTGGCACGCGCCGTAAGGCGAGTTAAACGAAAATAACCTGGGTGAAAGTTCCTCCATTACTGCGCCGTGTTCGGGACAAGCAAAGTTTTCGGAAAATACGATCGGCCCCTGTGGTTGGGAATTTTCATCAGTCGGTAACTCTTCAATTATCGCAATTCCCTCAGAATGGCGCAAACAAGTTGCCAGAGAATCAACTAAACGTTCTTCTAAACCGGGTTTTTTAATTAACCGATCGACAACTATCTCGATATTGTGCGTATGATTTTTATCTAATTCGATATTTTCCGACAGTTCTAAAATTTCTCCGTTAACTTTGACGCGAATAAATCCTTCCGCAGCTATACTCGACAATAATTTGCGGTGAGTGCCTTTTTTTCCGCGCACAACTGGTGCCAGAAGGTGAAAGCGAGTGCCGTCGGGAAGTGCCATAACTCGATCGCACATTTCATCAATTGTCTGCGGCGCAATGCAGCGATCGCAAATCGGACAGTGCGGTTCGCCGGCCCTGCCGTACAGCAATCTGAGATAATCGTAAATTTCTGTAACAGTGCCGACAGTCGATCGCGGGTTATGAGAAGTTGACTTTTGGTCGATCGAAATAGCCGGACTCAACCCCTCGATCGCGTCCACATCTGGTTTGTCCAACTGTCCCAAAAACTGGCGCGCGTAGGCGCTGAGAGACTCGACGTAGCGGCGCTGTCCCTCGGCAAAAATTGTATCGAAAGCGAGGGAAGACTTGCCAGAACCGGAGACACCAGTAAAAACGATCAGTCGATCGCGCGGCAGTTCCAGATCGATATTTTTCAGGTTGTGCTGTCTCGCACCGCGAACCCGAATCGTATTTTGGTTGTTAGAGTGAGAATTCGTCACATTATGCCCGTTGCGGGATGCACTTGGCTGGCTGTTTGAGGTTTCGGCGCGTTGGGACATGAGAGTAGTGCAAAACAGTGCTTAACCATCTTAGCGCTGCCTTTGGAATAGCTGGCATCCAAACTCAAGAATATCAAAGAATTGTCCAATAGGTTTCCGTCGGCCCGTCGGGCAAAACCTTCAATTTTTGATTTTTCAAATCAATTTCAATTCCCAAGGCTTCCATCGGAATCACGCCTAAAAGTGGCGTTTTCCCCTCTGGCAATTCCAAACACTCAAAAGTCCCTTCGCGTCCGCACAGAGAAATCTTGGCATCTTGAAAAATCCTCGCCTCACTAATACCCGTGGCTGTTTCCACAACCACTTGCTTGAGAATTTTCAAACCCAGTCTGGCGAGGACATCTTTAGGCAAACACAAAGTAGTCGCGCCCGTATCCACCAAAACATTTTCTAGAGTAACAGACCTGACTTGCTCCATTGGTAGCAGACCATCTTCTGCTTTAGCTTCATCGATTCGATTCGTAATTACTAGGGTTGTGATAACTTTTCCCATTTGATTTTCAGTAGCTGCTTGCATAACTTTCATAATACAATAAATTACTTCTTTAATTTTAGCACATACTTATACGAATAGTAAGGTGATGTAATTTCTTTGCTTCGCTCCACCCATCGGCTGCTATCTGTGTCAAAATTATCAAATTATTGCACACCAATAAACTTGTGAGTTTGCAAAGATAACTTGTAACTAGGCTTTTGTTTGAGCAATTCCAATATAATGGGAATTGCTGATTTTTGTGAGTTCCATTCAGGTTGCAAAAAAACCGGAATATTCACATTACTTGCCAAATGCTTGTGATAAAATTTAACTTCTTCGCCAGTGCTAACCACGAGCTTAATCTCATTAGCTCTAGTCCAAAAAATCTCTTGCACCGGATATTTAGGATTGACGTGTTCCTTAGGAGAAAGAGTAATCCAAGCCTGCGGGGAAACATCCAGCCAGCAAGCGCCGGAAGTTTCAATACTCACCTGCTTGTCAGCTTCTAACAAAGCTTCAACTAACTCAGGCAAATTCTGGTGAATGAAAGGTTCGCCGCCAGTAATTACCACTCTCGGAGACTGCAATTGAGCGAGCAATTGTGCGATCGACTGCGGTACAGACGGCAAACCTTTGCCGCCATTGGCATAACCGGTGTCGCACCAAGGACACCGCACAGGGCAACCGGCCAATCTGATAAAATCAACTAAAGTCCCCGTCCAGTAACCTTCGCCTTGAACAGTACACTGAAAAGTTTCGTGAATCGGTATTTTAACCTGTAAATTTGAACCCAGCATTTGCGCCTCTGATTAACTAAAAAATACATTATTCTGTAGGGTGCGCAATGCGCACCTTACTCTATAGTTTTGAGTTGCAAGGGTGCGCAATCCGCACCTTACTCTATATACAGCAGATTCCACATTTATCAAGTACACCCGCCTATAGTTAGCTGCCCGTAGGGACACGGCACTGCCGTGTCCCTACACTTCACAAACCTGGAATACGCTGTATAAAACTGACTGGTATCTTCTTGAATAATTAGCAGTTTGTGGCAATTTAAAATGAACCGCAAACCGCAAACAACTCTTTAATTATCCTGTTCCGGTTCCATCATAGTAGCCCAGCGGCGTTTCAATGCCAAAGTCAGCCCGTCAGCAATGGGGACAACACTGAGAGTAACTCTGGGATCGTTGCGCAATTTGTCGTTAAAAGTACGAATGGCGAGGGTGCTTTCGTCTTGTACTTGAGGGTCAGCAACTCGTCCAGACCACAGAACGTTGTCAATTACAATTAAACCGCCATTGCGTACAAGTTGCAGCGATCGCTCAAAATAAGCCTCATAATTTTCTTTATCAGCGTCGATGAAGGCAAAATCAAAGGTTCCAGCTTGTCCCTCGGCTATTAGTTTGTCGAGAGTATTTATTGCGGGACCCAACTGCAAAGAAATCTTATTGGCGACACCCGCAGCTTCCCAATACCGTCGTGCGATCGCAGTATATTCCTCGCTGACATCGCAAGCAATAATCTGACCGTTTGAAGGCAGCGCCAAAGCTACGCACAGCGAGCTATAACCAGTAAAAACCCCAATTTCTAAGGTTTTGGTCGCTCCCATAAGCTGCACCAGCATCTCCATAAACTGACCTTGTTCGGGAGCTATTTGCATCATACCCATAGGGTGTTTAGCGGTTTCTTCTCGCAGTTTCTGGAGAAGATCTGGCTCCCGCAGAGAAATAGATAACAGATAATCGTAAAGTTGATTTTCTAAGCCAAGAGTTGAGTTTGCCATTGGTTTGTCCTTGCTGCTGACTGTTGATTTTAGATTGTAGACGCGCAGTTAATGAATATCGGACAGGCTACGCTTAAATTGGATGTATTTTGCTCTAGCTGTTGACAGGTTGCAGTAGTGGCTTCAAGGTTGCATGGAACTCACATCTTGCACCATTCTCGCTTAAAAAGCCCGACGGCCCGTGAAGCGAAGACTGAATTTTCTTGTGGGCCGTTGCTTTGACGCCGCCCGTAAAAAGCTTATTGAGAATGGTGCAACATCTCAAATGGAAGCAACTGACAGCACGCGCGCTCAACCTCCCAATCAGTTTATCTCAGCCGCAGGTGTTTCTGCTGCTGTGCAAAGCCATTAGCGCACCTAAATTTCAAATTCACCTACTCACTATTTCTCAAGTTGAACCCCTGACAACTCTATTTTTACCCTTTTTGGGATGTGCAGAAGTTAGAATTTAACAGGCGAGTCATCTTAGTTGAATATGAAACTTTTTCAACTGTCACATTATTTTTACATACCAACAGGGCGATCGCAGCGGCTGCAAATCCAGTTTAATATGAAGCTTTCGTAACTGTCACATCCTTTTCACCTAACCCTGGGAACGCACACACAATCAAAACAACATTTCGCAAGGGCGATCGCCATGTATTACACTTTCGCAGGTTTTGGTGCCGTCACAGCTATATTTTTGCTGCTAGTTTTTGCCATTCTGCAATGGCTGCACATTCCCGCCGGCAGCTTTATCGATTGGGTAATTGCCATTGCTAGTTTTGAATGGCTGTTGTTGATAGTTACAGTTCCCTGGAATATCCATTTTGAAGCTAAAGAAGTTTTAGCGCAAGCCGCCGAATCAACAGCAAAAGGGATTGCAGTAGACGAGAAACAAGTCAAATATGTTAATTTATTAGCTAGCCGTTCCTTGTGGGTTGCTCTCGGACTTCACCTCTTGAGCGCGATCGCACTTTACGCCCTAGCAGCCGCCGGAATTAGCGCTGTTGGCTATCTGAGTTCCGGTGCAGCGCTGCTGTTAACTATACTGCGCCCCGCGATTAGAGGTTATCAGTATTTAGCGGCGCGGCTGACAATGATTCGCAGTCAATTTTTGCATCCCCGCGAAGATATTCTCGAACTCCGCACCCGTTTCGCCAACTTAGAATCTACCCTTAAAAATTTGGAAGCTAGATTCAATTCTAACGATCCGAATTCTTGGGTAGCTGTACAAGAGCGGCAGCAGGAAGCGACTAGAAGAGAATTAACTCGACTAGCAGCATCTCTGGAAAATTTCCGATCGACAAATCAGGCCGAACACACTGCACTGGCAAGAAATGCAGAAAGTGCGATCGCTCAACTCACCGATGACGGACAATTTCTCAACCACGTTCGCGAAATCATCCGCTTCTTTAAAGAATCCTGAAGTCCTGTTATCTCCGGTCAAATAACCGCAGTAAAATTGGTTCGTAGTGAGGACTTTAGTCCTGATAAAAATCTGAAGACCAAAGTCCTCACTGCAAACCCCTTGATTAGAGATAATTGACCTGAAAGGATATTATCTCTCTTTAGATAGATGTCCGCAAGTCGCAAAATGTGAAAGTTTCAATAAAAAGAGAAATTTATCTGTCTTGAGGAAGACTCACTAAATGTATTGGAGATCGCAGCAATTTCTCGCAAACTATAACCAAAGATAGTTTGTTAATGAGTTAGCTTACACTTAATATTTAAACATCAGCCAAAGACCTTTTTGAAAAGATAACCCAGGAATAAATCATGACTAATCGCCAACCAATACCCCCCAAAGAAGAAGTTAGCAAATCAACACCGACCGACGAACAAATCGAAGCAAATATGGAAGCCCCCCACTACGACAGGGGCATTACTCCTGCGGAGACAGCAGCGCGGCAAGAGCGGGAAGGCGCTAACTTCATGCACGCAACCACCGAAGGGAAGCAGAAAAGTGCAAAAACTGATGACCAAACCGATGACCAAAGCATTCACACCACAGATGGTTATACAGTAGACAAGGAAGGTCTAGTTAACAATTACGCGATCGAACCGGAAATGTACGTCAACGAACCGGGCGATTTGAGAGCAAAAGAGGAAGCCGAAGCCCAAGAACGCGCTCGAATTCTCGCAGAAATCAAAGATAAAAAAGGCGAAGAAGGAAAACTAACAAATGAAGAAGACACCCGCACTAAAGGGCCGGGAATTATCTAGGCTATCTGGTTGCTAGTTGCGTTTCAGCGAGCGAGACTGCAACTGCAAAGCGAAGGGGGCGGTTTTATATCCGGCAGTTCTCGATCGAGATTTCCGGTAAAACCAGCCCCTATTTTGCTTTCGACTTCTGTTTTTAGACTTAAGATTTTACATAGATAAATTACCGTATCCATGGGCCAGTTTTCACTCCCCACTCAAAAACGATCGCCTTAAAATTAATCAAGCCCTAACATTTTCCCTCAGCCAATTAAACTTAGCCTCAGCTAGAGCCAAATTTTCCATGATGTTCGGATTAATATCCTCCCGATCTAACTCCGGTTGAGCCAATTCAATATTGCGACCGTATTCTATATGTCTGATCGTACCGCGCATCCGGTCTGCCAGACAGAGTGAAATTCCATAATAAAACCGGGAAGCAAAGCCCATATCGTGTTGAAGTTTGGTTACTAACTGCCGCCTAGGAATTGCCAGCAAGTGAGTTTCTGCGATCGCCTTCACCGTTGCCAAAGGAGGACGAGTATCAATGAAAGAAACTTCTCCAACCAGTTCTCCGCTGGCTATTTTAGCAAGTTCTTTAGTCTGCTCAGCTTCGATCAAAACGGTCAAACTTCCCTTCAAAACAATGTATAGCGCATCTATCTGTCTCCCTTCGTGGATCAAAATCGCGCCCGGATCTAGAACTTCCTTTTTGCCTTTTTGGACGATCCAGTCGATATCGTCATTATTTAACTGGCTCAAAATGAAAAGTGCTTTTTTTCTGCTGCTGTCGGCCATAAGTTTAGCTCCCGATCGCTTCTTTTTTATATAAAATTTAGAGGGGGCGCGGTCGCAACTTCTTCCGCAGCAGTTACTCCTCGCTCAATACAGTTTTTTTATCCTGCCTAACTTCTTGGCAAAACGCTTCTAGGGCCGGTCTTGCCAATAGCAAATGAATCACGCTGAATAATAATCTCTCAATACTAGCATTTGTTGAACAATCTTTTTTTAGTCGATCGGCCTCTAAAAAATCCTGCGAAATGCCCGTCTCAAAAGCAATCGGGTTCGTCCGCACAGCTTTGGTACGGGATCGGGCGCGGGAAACCTTGTTCCGCGCCCAGTCTTGCTCGCTAAATCGATCGCAAATCAGGATAGCCCGCCAACATATCGTCAGCAGTCAGAGTGTCCCCGTTGGCTTGAGGAGTCCACAGCACCTCAACCGCCAGCAACTGCTCGCTCGATACTCCCCCAATCTGGCGCAAAGCTTGGCGCAAATCTTCAGAGTTTTTCACTGCTGGCAATTGCAGTTTACCTTGAGTACCGACAATCACCGTCACCACAATAAATTCCCCGGGATCTGAATTCAAATCAGAGGCAACCAGCGCCCCATTTTCCTGCAAACCTGGCAGGATATTGCTGCTCCCTGCTTGCCGAAGCTGGTTGTTATAATTCGAGAGCGTCTCTTCAGTAAATTTACTGCGTTCTGCCAAAGAAAATTGATTAAACTTAGCTTCGGCTGCTTCCAAGCGAGTTTGCACAGATTCAGCGCCCGCGTAAACCCAGTATTCAGGATGCCGCAGCAGCGCCAGAGTAGATTCTTGCACCACTTGAGCGCGACCGGCCGCTGTGTCGGTATCCGCTTTTCGCGCTAGGGAGTCGAGTTCGGCTTGCAAACCGCGGGCCTCTGCTAGCAAACCAACTTGCAAGCGGGCGACAGATACGGTGGTAGTGGGGGCGCTGTTGCCGAGTTCGTCAGTTCCTCCCCCGGCGCGGCGGAAGCTTTGGACGAGAAAATTAGCGATCGAAATAAAAATCAAAATCGAGAACAGGCCGCCAAACCCGCCCCCAAAGCCAAAAAACGGCAGCAAGAACGGGAAGCCGAAGCCGCCCCCAAAGCCGCCACCCGGGTAGTAACCCCCTCCCGACGGCGCGTAAGTGCGACTGGGAGGCGAGTAACTGCGCGCCGGAGCTCTAAAAGATCCGCCCCCGATGCGTCCTCCGCTGCGGGCCGCCAGAGCTCCGTCAGCGTTACCGAGGGCTAGCGTCAGTACCAGACCGATCGCAAATAGTGGTTTCAAAAGGGGTTTCATCTTTGAAATTAGTTGCTTGTACATAAGACCGTTACTATTCGATACATTTATAATTTACAGTCTATCCTCGCTTCTGGGCAGCCTGGTTGCAGGTGTGAAGCCAGCGAGATATCCGTACCAACCGATCCCAGCACCGTTAGGGCTCGGTCTGGGAACAGGAAAGACTAGAAAGGACTGGCTTTCCTGAGTGGGAACAACAGACATCCAGACTTTCACAGAACTTTACTTAAGTACAGGGCGATCGGCCAACAATAAGCTTTAGACTTTTAAAGAAACGCCGCGAGTCCTAGAAAACAGGGCTTTATCTACCGTAAAAAAAACATTATGTTTCCAACTCACCGCCCCCGCCGCCTCCGCAACCATCCCCAAATCCGCCGGATGGTACGCGAAAATATCTTGACAACCAGCGATTTAATTTACCCTCTATTTGCCGTACCGGGGGAAGCTTTTGCTAAAGAAGTCACATCGATGCCAGGAGTTTACCAGCTATCGGTAGACAAAATAGTAGAAGAAGCAAAAGAAGTCTACGACCTCGGCATTCCGGCGATTATTTTATTCGGCATTCCCGCAGATAAAGACACAGACGCTACAGGTGCTTGGCACGACTGCGGCATCGTCCAAAAAGCGACGGAAGCAGTTAAAAAAGCCGTACCGGATTTAATCGTCATGGTCGATACTTGTCTGTGCGAATATACCAGTCACGGTCACTGCGGCTATTTGGAAGTCGGAGATTTAAGCGGCCGCGTCTTGAACGATCCGACACTAGAATTGCTGAAGAAAACCGCAGTTGCTCAAGCTAAAGCCGGTGCAGATATTATCGCACCTTCGGGAATGATGGACGGTTTTGTCGGAGCAATTCGCGAAGGATTGGACTCTGCTGGATTTGAAGATATTCCCATCATGTCTTACGCGGCAAAATACGCCTCAGCTTATTATGGCCCGTTCCGGGATGCGGCCGATTCTGCTCCGCAATTTGGCGATCGGCGCACCTATCAAATGGACCCGGGAAACGGCCGGGAAGCACTCAAAGAAATTGCTCTCGACATTGCCGAAGGCGCAGATATGCTCATGGTTAAACCCGCTTTAGCTTACATGGACATCATCTGGCGCGTGAAGGAAGCAACTAACCTGCCAGTTGCTGCTTACAACGTTTCTGGAGAATATGCGATGGTCAAAGCCGCCGCCCTCAACGGTTGGATAGATGAAGAAAGAGTAGTGATGGAAACATTGACAGGATTCAAGCGTGCTGGTACTGATTTGATTTTGACTTATCACGCCAAAGACGCCGCCCGCTGGTTGCAAAACTGATTCAGTATTTGAGATTAGAGAATTGACTCCACAGCACAATCTTCCGGTGTTATCGTGGAGTCAATACCTCTCTCGATAGATGATTTTTGAGTCTTTTCACACCACAGAAGCTCTCGTTTACGCATCAAGACGCTCAGAAAAAGACTTTTTTGTCGTGGCGGTGGGCTGTAACTACAAAAAAACCGGTTTCTCTATCAGCGAACTCTAAACCCATACAAAATCAGTGATTCCGATCTAAAATCTAAAATCTAAAATGGTATGAGTTATGAGTTGGCAATTTTGACTCAAAGAGTTTTTTACAAAATCAACACAAAAAAGTATTAATAATCACCGAAATTAGTTAGATAATATGTATCAATAAAAATAGTTTTGTAAATAGGGAATTCAATCCTTGATGGTTCCCAAGCAAAATCAACTTTCACTCCTGTAAGACAGTAAAAGTAACACAGTTTAGATACAACTTGAAGGTACTGCAGAGCATGACATCAACGACTAGAGATTCCAGTCACATTCAATTTTGTATAGGTCGCGATCGCGCCGACATCGCACAGATCCAAGAACTATTTAAAGCCGCCGCCTTTTGGGCGAGGGCACGCAAGATAGAAGATTGGGAAATCGCGATCGCCAACAGCGAACCAGTTGTTACAGTTTGGGACGGCTCGCGGGCGATCGGCTTTGCCAGGGCCACTTCAGACGGCATCTATCGAGCCACCATCTGGGATGTCGCCATTCATCCAGATTACCAAGGTGCAGGACTCGGCCGCAAATTAGTCCAAACCGTCTTAAGCCACCCTCGAATGTGCCGAGTAGAGCGCGTTTACCTGATGACAACTTACAAACAAAGCTTCTACGAGCGCATCGGTTTTCAGAAAAACGCCAGCACCACAATGGTACTGGAAAATCAGCTTCTAGAAGAGAATCTTCAATTAGAAATTAGCAACGGCGAATTGCTAACTGCTAATTGTTAAATAAGCACAAAAATTGCACCAAAATCTATAATATGTAGGGTGCGCGCTTGCACGCACCTTACTCCCTATAAATCATTTTCTTCTTGCTTCTTCCCTCTTCCCGACCTCTATTAAATCTCTTAAATCCGTTGCTCTCTTCCCGACCTCTGTTAAATCCGTTACATCCGTTACATCCCACATCTTGCACCGTTCTTGCTTAACAGGCTTTCGGGCCTGTGAAGCGAAGAGTAGATTTTCTCGCTTCACAGGCCCGAAAGCCTGTTCGTAAAATGATTATTGAGAATGGTGCAAGATGTTAGTTACATCCCACATCCTGCACCATTCTTGCCTGTTCGTAAAAGGATTATTGAGAATGGTGCAACATCTCAGTTACATCCCACATTCCGCTCCAAAGCCTGACGGAGTGAGTGTTGCAAACTATCAACCAGCAAACACAAACCCATCACCATTGCCAGAGCCGCCACTGCCTCAGGATTAGTGAGTTGAGGGTTAGGTAGTGGCTCGGACAAGACGCACGCCGCCGTTAGAGCCTGACTGTTGACAGGCAAATTTTCTACTATCTTTTTAGATATCAAATGGGTTTTAACGCGAACAGGATATCAGAGGTTAATTACACGCTGCCACATTTGTCGATCGAATTAACCGAAAAAACCTCAGTCTGCACAAGCAAACTGAGGTTTCATCAGCGACAGGTTGAAACCTGCCGACTACATTCTGTGACTACTTGATAGAAATCTTTGCGCCCACAGCTTCAAGCTGTTTCTTCAGTTCTTCAGCAGCTTCCTTAGCAATAGCTTCCTTAACTGCTTTCGGTGCGGCTTCTACCAAATCTTTTGCTTCCTTCAGGCCCAGACCGGTAATTGCGCGGACTTCCTTCAGAATTGCGATTTTCTTGTCAGCAGGAACTTCTTCTAGCATGACAGTAAATTCGGTTTGCTCTTCTACGGGTTCAGCAGCGGCCGCAGCAGGGCCGCCCATCATCATCATGCCGCCGACAGGAGCAGCAGCGCTGACGCCGAAAGCTTCTTCAATTTGCTTGACCAATTCAGAAGCTTCGAGCAAAGTCAGAGACTTAAGTTTTTCCAAGATTTCGTCAGTTGCAGTAGACATTCGTTAAACTCCTAGTTCGATTGTAGATTTGGGATTTGGGATTTGAGATTTGCTCACTCATCATTAGTTTTTCGTCTCCAGCCTTCTATCTATTGCTAAATACTAATGACTGAGGACTAATGACTAATTACTAATGACTTATGCAGATGCGCTTTCTGCTACTGCTTCTGCTTCTGCTTCTGGTTGTGCTTCTGCTGCTACTTCTGCTGAATCGCCGTCTTTTTCAGCATAAGCTTTAAGACCGCGAGCGATCGAAGTAGGAACTTGATTGATACCCACAGCCAACTTGGTGGCGACACCGTTGATAGCGCCAGCAATTTGAGCCATGAGTTGTTCTTTGGACGGCAGATCGGCTAATGCTTTAACATCAGCTTCTTTCAGCACCCGTCCTTCCATTACGCCGCCGCGAAGTTCTGTCTTCTTAGAGACTTTTTGGAATTCTTGGTAAGCTTTAATCGCGCCGCCAATATCTTCTTGCACGAACACAAACGCCGACGTACCCGTCAGCAATTCCTGTATCGGCTGCCAGGTTTCGTTGCCTTCAACAGCAATTCGCATCAGCGTGTTTTTTGCCACTTGGCAACTGCTGCCTTTCGGACGCAAACGCCGACGCAAATCTGTGATTTCAGCAACAGTTAAGCCCGTGTAGTCAATCACGATCGCCAGTTGAGATTCGCTCAAGGTTTGCTTGAGGTCTGCAATAATCTCATTTTTTACTGCTAAAGTTTTGCCCATACTTATTTCACCTCCTTTCAGGATAGAAAATTGCCCGTCAAAAACCCCGACCTTCGAGCCGGGGCAGAGAATTAAAAATTAACAAGTCAGAATTAAAAAATAGAAATTTTCTAATCTTTGAGTCTTGAGTTTTTATTTCTTCAGCCTCGGCAGGAAATTAAGCGGTCGGCACCTGCGGTCTTCAGCTTATTGATTTTTGATTAGGCTATCACCAGAAGGCAGACATAGCAAGGCTATGAAGCAAATCTTGTGAGAGATTTACACAGACAGCCGAAACTGTCTTTTACCTTCTGCCTTCTGCTTAATTCTTTCTAGGCAGCATCAATTTTGGTATCGCGCAGGGCATTGATATCGACTTCGATCGACGGGCCCATTGTTGCCGATACGTACAAACTGCGCCAGTAGCGACCTTTAGCACCAGAAGGACGGTTGCGGTCAACAGTTTCTTGCAAAGCATGAAGGTTGACCAGCAAATCTTCCGCTGAGAAAGCTGCCTTGCCAAACATAACATGAACGATGCCAGTTCGATCGGCACGGAATTCTAGTTTACCACCTTTAAACTCGCCGATCGCCTGAGCAATGTCAGTCGTCACCGTCCCACCTTTCGGAGAAGGCATCAAACCGCGCGGGCCCAACAACCGACCCAATTTTGCCACCAACGGCATCACGTCTGGGGTAGCAATCAGGCAATCGAAGTCCATCATGCCCTTCTGAATTTCATCGATCAACTCTTCAGAACCAGCAATATCCGCGCCGGCATTCAGAGCTTCTTTAACTTTTTCGCCCTTAGCAATCACCGCAATTCTGACTACTTGACCAGTTCCTTTTGGTAGCGATACTGTTGTCCGCAACTGTTGGTCAGTATATTTCGGGTCAATTCCCAAACGGATGTGAGCTTCAGCAGATTCGCCAAACTTAGCGGTTGCTGTTTCTTTCAAAAGTTGCAGAGCTTCCAGCGGTAGGTAAGGTCTATCTTCAACTTTCTTTTGAAGTTCTTGCAGTCTTCGAGATACTTTCTTTGCCATTGTTGTTTTTTGGGGTTAGTCGATTTTAGATTTTAGATTTTAGATTTTAGAATTGAGCCGTTTTGGTCATTTCAAATCTAAAAAATTTGCGATTCCTAGCGAAGCTTTGCTTCTCCCCCTGAATCGATCAATTTTGGATTTTGGATTTTGGATTTTGGATTGAAGATTTTACCTTCAAAATCAGGAATTTTGGATTAGCAATTTGGAACTTGGACTAGGAAAACTCTTCCTTGTTCCTTCTTCCTTCAATCCGCGATCGCCACGCCCATATTTTTAGCCGTTCCTGCCACAATTTTCATAGCAGCCTCAACATCATTAGCATTGAGGTCAGGCATTTTCATTTCAGCGATTTCTCGTAACTGAGCCTGTGTAATTTTCCCTACTTGCTTGCGATTAGGTTCTCCCGAACCCTTAGCAATGCCAGCCGCTTTTTGAATCAAAACCGACGCCGGCGGGGTTTTGAGAATAAACGTAAAACTGCGGTCTTCAAAAACCGAAATTTCTACCGGAACCACTAGACCCGCTTGGTCTGCGGTTCTAGCATTGTACTCCTTGCAAAACATCATAATATTGACGCCGTGCTGACCCAGGGCTGGGCCGATCGGAGGAGCTGGGTTGGCTTTTCCCGCCGTAATCGCCAACTTAATTACTGCAACAACTTTCTTTGCCATTAGTTAGTTCTGTTTCTGAACCTGATTGAACTCCAATTCTACAGGCGTATCGCGCCCAAAAATCGAGAGTAAAACTTTGAGCTTGTTTCGTTCCGGGCTAACTTCAATCACATCACCTTCAAAATCCTTAAATGGCCCGGAAAGTACCACAACGTGGTCTCCAGCAGACATCGATACTTTGACAACTGGTTCTGATTCCTGAGCGTTTCTGAAGATCCGTTCTACTTCCGAATGACTCAGAGGTAGCGGTTTGACGTGACCCCTGCCGCGCCCGTAGCGGCGTTTCTGCTCGGCCCCGACAAAATTAATTACATTCGGGGTATTCTTGATCACCTGCCACGTATCCTCGTCCATAAACATACGGATGAGTACGTAGCCGGGAAAGATTTTTTCATCTGACTGCCGCCTGGAACCATCTTTGCCGACTTTGATCGCCGGAGTTTGCGGAATTTCGACTTGAACGATGCGATCGGCAACATCCAAAGTTTGAATCCGCTGCTGCAAGTTTGCCTTCACGCGCTTTTCGCAGCCCGAGGCAACCTGAACAGCATACCAGCGAGCATCAATCTCCGGCACATCTGGCGATGCTGCCTGTCCAGTCGCTTCTGTGGAATACTCAGATTCTTCTGATGCAAAAGTCATGGCCCAAACACCTTTCCCGCGCCCCAGTTAAAGAAGTTATCCACCAAATAGATCAGGCTTGCTGAGAGGATTACCATCAAAAGCACGGCCAAAGACTCGCTGATTAGCTGCTGCCTGCTGGGCCAAACCACTTTGTCGAGTTCTTCTCTAGTTTCCTTTAAAAAACCCGCAGGGTTAAACCCAGGCGCCGTTATTTCTTGAGTTTCTTGAGCTTCGTCTTTTTTCGCCACTATTTAATCCCCCTTGCGATTTTAGATTTTAGATTTTAGATGGTGTGAGTGGCCCGCGGCTCTCAGATTTTTTGACAGTAACCACTTACGCTCAAGTCCAAAATCTCAAATCTAAAGCCACGACTTTTTTACAAGCCCAACCTATCAACTGTGTAACAGCCGATCGCCGAAACCGACGATCTAGAAGCGACACCGAGCATTTGTTGATGGCATTTTTTGCGAACCGCCCACAAAAACTAATTCTACCCGAAAGTTTGCGGTTTTGACTGTTGCCAGCCAATAGTCCGGGCGCTTTCGGGCAGAATTTAAAGTTTGGTGATTCAGCGCGCCCTGGAGGACTTGAACCCCCGACATCAGGTTTTGGAGACCTGCGTTCTACCAACTGAACTAAGAGCGCACAGGTGAGGTTGCTGAAATTCGCTTAACCTCTAGATTTCTATTTTAACACAGTGCGCTCGTAAATGGGAAACTTTTTTTTTGAAATTTTTTAATTTCCCATGAACCATGAACCAAGAGAAAGCAGGGTGCATTCCTACAGGGAGCGATCGAACCGCTGTTTGACGCGAGTAGCTTTGCCCACCCGATCGCGCAGGTAGTAAAGTTTTGCTCTGCGGACTTTCCCGCGGCGCATCACTTGGATGGTGGCGATGCGGGGCGAGTGAATCAAAAACACCCGTTCCACTCCTACGCCCTGAAACACGCGGCGGACGGTGATTGTTTCATTAATCCCGCCGTTGCGCATGGCAATCACAGTTCCTTCGTAGGGCTGAACCCGTTCTTTGTTACCCTCTTTAATTTTCACGCCGACTCGCACTGTGTCGCCGACGTAAATTTCGGGAACTTGTTTATTGAGTTCTTGCTTGACTCTATCTATTTCTGCCGTTTCGATAGAACGGATTATTTCTGCGCCTTTCATGGGATTTACCAAAACTCACAATCCCTTATCATATATCGAAATGCCCGTTTTATGTCAAAAAATTTCTATGTTAGATAGCTCTGAGGTCGTATTTCTGCAACTGGGGGCAATGGCTGCACTGGCCTTGTACGTCGCCGCCAACTTGGGGGCCAACGATGTCGCTAACTCGATGGGGACATCCGTAGGCTCGAAGGCGCTAACGCTGCGACAGGCAATAATTGTTGCAGGCATACTGGAGTTTTCCGGTGCAGTGCTCTTCGGGCAAGGAGTTTCCGAAACTCTCGCAACAGGAGTGGTGAATGCAGAAGTGTTCGCGGCCAAACCGCAAGTATTTTTAATCGGGATGGTGTCAGTGCTGATAGCTTGCGGGATCTGGCTGCAAATCGCTACCAGTCGAGGTTTACCAGTTTCTTCATCCCATGCAGTGGTGGGCGCGATCGCGGGTTTTAGCTGTGTTGCAGCCGGAATTAATGCAGTTGATTGGCGAACCATCGGCACTATCTCGCTAACTTGGGTGGCGACACCTGTTGCTAGCGGTGCTTTAGCCGCACTATTTTACAGTGTCGTGAAGTATTCGATTCTCGATCGGCCAGATCCTCTATCTCAAATGCGCGAGTGGATACCTTGGCTGAGTGCAGCAATGCTGAGCGTATTTGGGATAATTGTACTGCCGTCTGTTGTGAATGTCGCTTTGGTGCAGACAGGGGCGATCGCCCTAGCACACGATCGATTTGGCTGGAATCTTCCCATTCACGATATTGTCATTGGCATCGGGAGTATTGGGGCGATCGTCCTCACACTGACTAGCTGGAAAAAATTAGAATCCGTTGAGAAGGAAGAAGGTTCGGCAGCGGATTTTGTAACGGATGTAACGGATGTAACGGATGCAAGGAATAAGAAAGAGGGAATATTTTCCCAATCTCCCCCTCTCCCCCACTCCCCCTCTCCCCCTCTCCCACTCCCCCCCACTCCCCCTCTCCCACTCCCCCCCACTCCCCCTCTCCCCCTCTCCCCCACTCCCCCTCTCCCACTCCCCCCCACTCCCCCTCTCCCCCACTCTCCCATCGAGCAACAAATGGCGAGATTTCAAGTCTTGAGCGCCTGTTTTGTAGCATTTTCCCACGGTTCCAACGACGTAGGAAATGCAGTTGCTCCCCTAGCTGCGATCGCCTACATCCGGCGCACAGGTTCCTTTCCCTCAGAGGATTTCAGCGTTCCCCTGTGGATTTTAGTCCTCGGAGGCGCAGGAATAGTCATCGGTTTAACCATCTGGGGTAAAAATGTAATTGCCACAGTCGGCGAAAAGATCATCGAGCTCCAACCCAGCGGCGGATTTTGCGCGGAATTAGCCACAGCCACCACAGTCTTGCTAGCATCCCGCTTCGGTTTGCCAGTTTCCACATCCCACGCTTTAGTCGGTGCAGTCGTCGGAGTCGGGCTGATCAAAGCTTGGAAATCAGTACGCTTGCAAACTTTGCTGTCAATTGGTTCGGCTTGGCTGGTGACAATTCCGATCGCAGCAGGTTTGGCTGCTATCATCTTCAGCATCGCCCAATCAATCGATTTTAGATTTTAGATTTTAGATTTTAGATTGAAGAATTGGAGGTAGATGGGGATTTACTGTTGGGTGGGGGCGGGTTTACGAGATGATTGGTCTTAGACCGAGATTGTGGGTAAAACCCGCCCCTACTGTCCACTGTCAACAGACTAATCTTTCTGATTGCCTCGGTTGGGATAAACTCGCGAAGGCAAAAGCTTCCAACCCGCAGCATCTGCACCCCAGTTGCGAAAAATCTTCACTGAAGCGAAAATTTTAGCGAAACGCCAATTATAGCAACGCTTCCAGTCAGCGGGCCACTGGGCGGTTTCGTCAGCGGCTTGCAAAGCTCTGACTTCAGCTTCGAGTGCTGCGGCGTGGCGTTGGATGATGATTTCTAGTTGCAAAAAGTGTTCTTCGGGCGATCGCAATTTTTTTACATCCTAACTACAAGCGTAATAACAGTGATTTTACCGGACATCGATTGCGTACTTCTTCATGACTAATAGCGCTTTCGCACATCAAACCCGGTTGCCGTGCACAAGCAAGCAAAACTGCCACTCAATCACTTAATTCCTTATCCAAGCAATGCTTTAGCTGTTGAGCCAGCACCTCGACCCCTGGCTTTCTCAACATAGTCAGGTGATTCCCAGGAACCCTAATCACCTCTACTTTTTGAGCCGTTAATTCACTCCAGCCAAGAGTCGGATCATGATGACCCCTGCTTAGCTTTTCCCTCGATCTAAACAGAGTAATTCGCTGCGGATAAATTTTCGGTACATAGCTGAGAGTTGCTTGACTGTTAGCTTGAAATACAGTAAACATCGAAGGAATTGCCAGCTCGCGCCAGCTCCGTTCTTTTGACTCCTGAGATAGGATGCTAACCATAACCGCCTGTTTCCAATTCCAGCGAGACAAAAAATTAGCTGCAAAATTAAGCATCTTATTTAATTTCTGAAATTTGGCAGCAATACCGCCACTTTGAACATTTTCCGCAGCAGCCACCAAGCGAAAATAATCTACTACAAAAGGCCAGATAGAGCGCGAAACAGTAGTCAGAATAAACTTGCAACCGTCCCAAAAAGAAGGTTTGTTAGCAGAAACCGGCGCTAAAGTATCCAGCACAGCAAGTAAAGCCACTTCATCCCCCGCTGCGAGCAACTGTTGAGCCATCTCAAAAGCAACCAAACCTCCAAAAGACCAGCCTCCTAAAAAATAAGGCCCTTTTGGTTGAACGGTACGCAAGGCTGCGATGTAGTCACCCGCCATGTCTTCAATGCTAGTTAGCGGAGAACTTTCGCCGTCAATCCCCTTTGGTTGCAGCCCGTAAAACGGTTGATTTTCTCCTAGCTGAAACGCTAACTCGACATAAGGAAATACCACGCCAAAGATGGGATGGACGCAGAAGAACGGGGGATTTTTACCGCGAGGCTTAATTGCAACTAAAGGCGACCATTCCAGAGATTTTTTTTCTGAAGATAGCGAATCTGCTAAACCTTCAATTGTCGGATAAAAAAAAAGAGCAGACAGCGGCAACTCGCGCTGAAATTGCTGGTTAATCTCATTGATGAGGCGGATTGCCAGCAGGGAATCTCCACCCAAATCGAAGAAGTTGTCGCGAATGCCAACGCACTCTGCGTTGAGGATTGTGGCCCAAATGTGGGCGAGGGTTGACTCGGTTGGTGTGCGAGGTGCAATGCAGCTTTTATCTATTGAATTGCTAGTTAGATTTCCCGGTGCAGGTAGGCGCAGGCGGTCAATTTTGCCATTGGGAGTTAGGGGCAGAAAATCCATCGCCACAAAAGCACTGGGAATCATGTAATTGGGCAGTTGTTGTTTGAGGAAATTGCGTATTTCCCCGGGATTAAGTGTCCGATCGCGATTGGGGACGACATAAGCAACTAGGCGTTTGTTGCCCGACAAATCATCCGCAGCAACCGCCGCTGTTTCTTTGACTGCTGGATGCTGAACCAGCAGGGCTTCAATTTCTCCCAATTCTATTCGATAACCGCGAATTTTTATTTGTTCGTCTGTGCGGCATAAAAACTCAATATTGCCATCGGGAAAATAGCGCGCTAAGTCACCAGTTTTATAAATTCGTTCTCCTGCTTTCTGGCTAAACGGATTAGCAATAAATCGCTGGGCGGTTAATTCGGGGCGGTTCAGGTAGCCTCGCGCCAATCCGCTGCCGCCGATGTACAATTCACCGGGAATTCCAACGGGTACAGGCTGTAAATTTTTATCTAAAATATAGAGTTGAGTGTTAGCTATTGGGCGGCCGATTGGCGGTTTTTTGCTATCGCTAATTTCGGCCAAACTTGACCAGACTGTCGCTTCTGTAGGGCCGTAAGCGTTAAAAAATCTGCGCCCAGAAGCCCAGCGTTTAACAATATCCGGGGAACAGGATTCGCCAGCACAGATGATTGTTTGCAGTGCGGGAAGTTCGGCGTTTGGAATGACAGCTAGCAGCGAGGGCGGGAGGGTAGCGTGGGTAATAGCATTGTCCTGCAAAAATTGGATTAATGTTTGTCCGGGCAACAAAGATTCTTTCTGGGCACAGTAAAGTGTTCCTCCGGTTCCCAATGCCATGACAATCTCAAACATTGAGGCATCAAAACTTAGGGAGGCGAATTGCAAAATGCGGTGATTTGAGTTTAAGTTAAAAGCTTCTATTTGAGCTAGGGCTAAGTTGTAGAGTCCCCGATGTTCGATTAAAACGCCTTTGGGTTTTCCGGTTGAACCAGATGTGTAAATGACGTAGGCTAGGTTTTCTGGTAGGATATTTGTAGTTGGGTTTTCTGGGCTTTGTCGGGCGATAATTTCTCTGTCGGAGTCCAAACACACTACTGAAAAAACTCCGAAATTTTCCGGCTGCGTCAAGTTTTTTGCTAAGTGCTGCTGAGTTACCAAAATCGACACCTGAGCATCTTCTAACATGAAGTTAAGGCGCTCTTGAGGATAAGTTGGATCTAAAGGCAGGTAGGCTGCGCCTGCTTTGATAATGCCTAGCAATCCGACGATCGCATCTAAGGAACGTTCTACACAAAGGCCCACTAAAACTTCTGGTGCTGCTCCCAATTGCTGCAAGTAACGTGCAAGTTGGTTGGCTTGGCTGTTGAGTTGGCGGTAGGTTAACTGCTGGTTTTCAAAGACGGCGGCGACAGCATCGGGCGATCGCGCGACTCGCTCTTCAAATAGCTGATGGAAACACTGGTTTTGCGGATAATCTCTCTGAGTGTCATTCCAGTCATTTAATAATTGCTGGTATTCTGGCGCTGTCAGCAAAGCCAAGTCGCTGAGGTGCTGTTTGGGATTGGCAACAATGGCTTCAAGCAGCGTTTGGAAATGTGCCGCCATCCGCGCAATTGTGCCGCTATCAAATAAATCTGTGCTGTAGACAAATTGCCCTTGAATATTTCCTGCATTTTCCCACAAGTGGCACTCTAAATCTAGCTTGGCGGTTCCGGCGTCAAAGTCGATCGCCTCTGCAACGATTCCCGGCAATTCTAGCGCTGCTACAGGAGTGTTTTGCAGGCTGAAACTAACTTGAAATAGGGGGTTGCGACTCAACTCGCGATCGGGGTGCAATTCCTCAACCAACTTCTCGAAGGGCAAATCTTGGTGGGCGTAGGCTGCCATGGCGACGTTTTTTACCCGATGCAATAGTTCCCGAAAAGTTGGATTTCCTGATAAATCTGCACGCAGCACCAAACTGTTGACAAAAAAACCGATTAATGCTTCTATTTCGCTCAGGTTGCGATTGGCGATCGGCGTTCCTACTGCAATATCTACTTGTCCTGTATAGCGGTACAGCAAAGTTTGAAAAGCGGTTAGTAGAGTGATAAATAAAGTCGCATTTTCTTGCTGGCTCAATGACTTTAGCGCCTCGCTCAAAGCAGGTGATAGTGTTATAAATTGTTTGGCGCCGCGGTAGGATGGAACGGCCGGTCTTTGCCTGTCTGTTGGTAGATTAAGTGTGGTAATTCCGTCTAACTGCTGCCGCCAATAAGCTAACTGAGTTTCTAATACTTCGCCCTGCAACCATTGGTGCTGCCACTCTGCAAAGTCGGCGTACTGCACGGGCAGTTCTGGTAAGTGCGATCGTTCATTTTTTACAAATGCTGTGTAGAGCGTTCCCAGCTCTCGAATTAGCACTCCAATCGACCAACCATCAGCCACAATATGATGTAAATTCAGTAACACTATATGTTCTGTTTCACTCAGTTGTAACAGCGTTACTTTAAATAACGGCCCAGAGGCTAAATCGAAAGGGCATTGCGCTGCATCAGTTGCGAGTTGCAGCGCTGCGGTTTCCTGCTGAGTTGGCGAGAGATTTTGTAAGTCGATGGTGGGGATAGATACGGTTAAAATGGGAGCAATAACTTGTACGAGTTCCCCTTCCAAAAGCGTAAAAGTAGTGCGTAAAGTTTCATGCCGCTGCACAATTTCATTGAAGGTTTGCTCTAAAGATCTTAAGTTGAGGGAACCTGTTAAGCGGAGCGCTGTTGAGACATTGTAGAAAGGATTTCCCGGTGCTAATTGATTGAGGAACCAAAGCCGCTGCTGAGCAAATGAGGCCGGGAAGACGAAAACATCTGTTTCTTGCTGCATATTTATCGAAATTGCACCCGTTCAACCGCCTTAATTTTTATTTAATTTCTTGATTAAAAGATGATAGCTTCCTCCGCCGACTGTCCCGAGAAATCGCAACTAAAGCAGGAGCTTTAATATTAGCCTCGCTCTCTTTTAAACTTTCCACAATCTTAGATAATTCTGCAATTGTCGGTGCTTCAAAAACGCGGCGCAAAGGCAACTCTACCGCGCAAGCATCTCGCACTCTAGAAACAAGCTGAGTCGCCAGCAGCGAATGGCCTCCCAATTCAAAAAAATTGTCCCGGATACCCACTCGCTTTATCCCCAAAACCTCAGCCCAAATTTTCACTAAAACTTCCTCAATAGAAGTATGAGGCGCAACATAACCGCCAGCCCATTCTAACTTAATCGGCTCCGGTACAGGCAAAGCGAGGCGATCGACCTTTCCGTTAGCCGTCACCGGTAGCGACTCCAGCACAACAAAAGCCGACGGAATCATATATTCCGGCAGTTTTTCTGCTAGATAAGCCTGCAACTGTGGTACTAATTTACGCGCTGCTTTAGCTTGTAAGGGATTGTTAGCATAAGAGCGCCAAGGACGCAAGTTATCGCTTCTGGTTTCTGGCACAAAATCTCTGGTTTCGCCCCGTGCAAACACTACATCGTAGCGCCCTTGACCGTCGGAATTAGACCAACTAATATTAACATTATACGGAACTTCCAAAGCATACCACGCTTCGGGATCGACTCCTAAATCATCGATTTTTTCCACGGCTTTCTGCAACTGACCTGCAGTTGAAAATTTATCGACAACAGACAGCAACTCTGCCGCCTTAACTGCTGCCGTTACCCGCGCATTAGGCACATTAGCAATTCTTAAAAGATCGAGTTGATTTTGCAATAATATTTGTTGCACCTTGGTAACAGTCAGCTTCTGATTTTCGTCCAACCAATCCAGCAGTTTTTCGGCGCCCCGCTCCCCTTTTGGCGATGATTTGGGGCGTGCTGTTTCAGACGCAATATGCAGAATAGCATTGTACCGAAAATCTGTTAACTCATTGTGATAACTACCGCGAATTAATTGAATCTCTACGCCGCCAATCTGCGGAAAGCGGTGCTTTAATGCGCTAAAAAACTCTGGTTCAATAACTAACTCTGTTTCTTGAAAAATTTGCATTTGTACTCGCTGCTGCAACTGTTGGCCCGCGAGAGAAGGTTCGGCTTGATACAGTTGTACCGAAGCATGAAAAGCTGCCAGCAACGGCAAGCTGCGGACATCTCCGATGAATATAAAGCCGCCGGGGGCAGTTGCTTTCACGGCACCTTCTAGCACCTCCACGAGATAGTCGATAGTCGGGAAATATTGCACGACTGAGTTGAGAATCACCGCGTCAAAAGCTGCTGTCTCTACTCCTTCAAAGTCTGTCGCCATTTTCTGAAGCAGCGTTACATTAGTTAACTGTTGATTTGCCAAGTGCTGCTGAATATAGTTGAGCGAAATAGGTGAAAAGTCTGTGCCGCAATATTGAGTGCAGCGAGAGGCAATTTGGAACAGCAACAAACCTGTGCCGCAGCCAATTTCTAACACTCGGCTAGGCTGCAAAGCTAAAATTTGGGCTGCTTGATTGTTCGCCCAGTCGCGCATCTGTTCTGCTGGGATTGGTTGATTAGTATAGCTGCTATTCCAGCCGACAATATTAAATGTTGGATCTGAGTCAACTGCAGGTTGATTGTAAGTTTCATTGTAGAGCATTTGCCACTGCAAAACCTGTTCGTCCTGCAATTGCATGATTTGGTTTTTTTCGCGGGCAACGCTATATTCAGGATTCAGGGCAATATAAGCTACTAAACGTTTATCTCCCTGTCCATCTTCCGAAGCTATTGCTACAGTTTGCTGCACGGCGGGATGTTGAGTTAATACTGTCTCGATTTCTCCTAATTCGATGCGGAAACCGCGAATTTTTACTTGTTCGTCAATGCGTCCTAAAAATTCAAGGTTGCGATCGGCTCTGTAGCGCACTAAGTCGCCGGTTTTGTAAAGTCGCTCTCCTGAATTTGGTTTAAAAGGATTGGGAATAAAGCTTTGTGCGGTTAAATCAGGGCGGTTGAGGTAGCCGCGAGCGAGTCCGTTTCCGCCGATGTACAATTCGCCAACAACCCCCATTGGTACGGGCTGCAAATATTTGTCTAATATGTAGATTTGAGTGTTAGCAATGGGGCGGCCAATTGTCGGGGCGATCTCTGTTTGCTCTGTTGCAGGAATATAACCGGAAGTTGTGACGACGGTGTTCTCGGTTGGGCCGTAATTATTTACTAGCTTAAATGGATGGAATTTTAAAGGATGTTGTTGCAGTTTTTCGCCGCCTGCGAGCAAGATTCGCAACGCTGTTGTTTGAGGCCAATCTAATAGCAAAACTTTCTCGGCTAAAGGTGTTGGCAAAAAGCTAATTGTAATGGCATTTGATACTAACCAGTTTTGGAGTTTTTCAGGATCTCGCCTGATGTCATCTTCTGGAAAGTAGATGCTAGATCCGGCGGCGAGATAAGGCCAAATTTCCCACCCGCAAGCATCAAAGCCGATCGCTGCTATTTGCGTTGCTCGATCGCCCGCTGACACCCCAAACTCTCTTTGATGCCAAAAAACGAGATTTAACAAGCTCCCGTGCTCAATTTCAACTCCTTTCGGCTTTCCCGTGGAGCCGGAGGTGTAAATCGCGTAAACCAGATTTTCTGCTGTGACTGCGCTGGTGGGATTGTCGGCGATTTCTTGGGAAATCATCTCCCAGTCTGTGTCTAAACAAACTATCTGTAAATTGGGCGAGCGCAATTTCTCTACCCATTGCTGCTGAGTTAACACAACAGATAATTGAGCGTCCTTTACCATCAAGCTCGATCGCTCAGCAGGATAGCTCGGATCTAAAATTAAGTAAGCTCCTCCCGCTTTCAGGATACCCAACATCCCCACGATCAGATCGAGCGATCGCCTGCAGCAAAGCCCGACTAAAACTTCCGCCCCAACCCCCATTTTTTGCAGATAACGTGCTAGTTGGTTGCTGCGGAAATTGAGCTGCTGGTAGGTGACTCGCTCCTCTCCAAATACCAGCGCCACCGCATCCGGTGTCCGATCTGCCTGCATTTCAAATAGCTGATGGATGCACAAATCTTGCGGATAATCTGCCTGAGTATTGTTGCATTCAACTAACAACTGATAGCGCTCTTGGGCGCTCAAATATTGCAAGTTGGCTATGCGCTGTTCGGGATTTGCCACAATGCTTTCTAACAGAGTTTGAAAATGCCCGATCAGGCGCGCAATCGTAGCTTCATCAAATAAATCGGCGCTGTAAATAACCATGCCGCTGATGCCCTCGGAGCTATCAACCCACAGCTTATTGCTGGGCGATTGGTTGCTTCCCGAGCTGTTGGGCGATCGCTCCCACAAATGAAACTCCAAATCAAACCGCGCTGTACCCACATCTAACTGCTGCGGGCTGAGTGTTAATTCTGGCAATTCTAACCGATTCCCCGGCGCGTTTTGCAGCGCAAACGCCACCTGAAATAAGGGGTTTTGGTTCAGCGCGCGATCGGGGTGCAGTTCTTCTACTAACTTCTCAAACGGCAAATCTTGGTGAGCGTAAGCTCCTAATGCTACCTCTTTGACTCGGTTTAAAAGTTCCCGAAAAGTTGGATTTCCCGACAAATCTGTACGCAGCACCAAACTGTTGACAAAAAAACCGATTAATGCTTCTATTTCACTGCGGTTGCGATTGGCGATCGGCGAACCTACTACAATATCTTCTTGCTGCGCGTAATGGTAAAGCAGCGTTTTAAAAGCTGCCAGCATTGTCATAAACAGCGTCACTCCTTCGCGCTGGCTCAACGTTTCTAAAGCCTCGCTCAGTTGTTTTGGCAGTTGCAAAAATTGCCTTTTGCCTCGGTAACTTTGAATTGCTGGCCTGGGGCGATCCGCAGGCAAATTTAGCATAGAAATGCCGTTTAACTGCTGTCGCCAGTAAGCAAGCTGCGTTTCTAAAACTTCCCCTTGCAGCCATTCGCGCTGCCATTTTGCAAAATCAGCGTACTGGATCGATAAAGCCGGTAAAGGCGAAGGTTTTTCGCTAGCCAATGCCGTGTAAAGCGCGCCTAATTCCTGAATAAGCACTCCGATAGACCAACCATCGGAGACAATGTGGTGCATATTCAGCATTAGTAAATATTCGGCATCATCTAACTGCAATAATGTGACTCGCAGCAACAAGTCCTCGGACAAATTGAAAGAGCGTTGAGCTTCCTGGGCGGTGAGCCGGTTTGCTTCAGTTTGTCGAGATTCCTTTGGCAAGTTTCGCAAGTCCACTACATTAATTGGAAGGTGAAAAGCAACAGCTATTCTCTGAACAGGTTGGCCCGAAACTACTGCTAAAGTCGTGCGTAAAGCTTCGTGGCGGCGCACAATTTCATTGAAGGTTTGTTGCAGCGCCGCAAAATTGAGCGAACCTGTCAAACGCAATGCTGCTGGAACATTATAGAAGGGATTGTTCGGGACTAATTGGTCGAGAAACCACAAGCGCTGCTGTGCAAAGGAAAGCGGTAGATTTCCGTCTCGCCCCGTAGGAACAATCGGTGTAGGAGTGAAACTAGAAGTACGATTAGCTGCTTTTAAAAATGAAACTATTTCGGCTTTTTTCTGAGAAATTTCGGCGCGCAGTTCGGGTGTAATAATTCCTTCGGGAGCGTTGCAGCGCAGGATCTCGCCCTCAACAAAAATATTAATATCTAGACTGCGAAGGTAAGATAAAAACTCAACTAACTCCACCGTGACAGAATCTCTGGCATTTGCCGATGAACTCGATATTTTTGGATCGGGCATTTTGAGTCATCCTATCAATCGATTTTAGATTTTAGATTTTAGATTTTAGAATTGAAGCATTGACCCCACAGATAAATTCGGGGGCAACTTTCATCGGATACAGGTTTTTTATTTCTGGACGGATGAATCCGAGGGCTTGTATCCTGGATGCTTTCGGTCATTAGTTGGGCAAATCAATAAAAGAAATTCCACCAGCACACAAATTAAGAGCTTAACTTACCGCTTGCTTACTGTGGCCTAACCTGAGTATGATCCTGTTTGAATCCGCAACCAAAATCCTACCAAAGGTTTCAGCTTATGCCGTTCATGCCCTTCAATTTCCTGTTCCTATGGCTGGTGGGACTGCTGTCCGTCGGGGTACTTGGCGGAGGTATATACATTATTTACGAATGGTACATCGGCGCACTTGTAGGGATTTCCTACTTAGTCAGCGGAGTGTTGATGGTTCTTTGGTCTGTTGGCGGCCGCTTTATCAGTTTGCCGCTATTCCGCCGCCCCGGTGCTGACGAACCGAAGCCGACGCGGACGGGTACGGTGCAGCGGGTAGAGAGGCCTGATGGCACTATTTTACAAGTAGAATTCTACGGCCCAGAGGACGGACAGCCGATTATTCTCTCCCACGGTTGGGGGCCCAACAGTATGGTTTGGTATTACGCGAAACGGCAACTAAGCGATCGCTTCCGAGTGATTGTTTGGGATCTTCCAGGTTTGGGAAAATCCACTCGACCAAAAAACAGCGACTACTCCCTAGAAAAATTTGCCCGCGATCTCGAAGCCGTCATTGCCATAGCAGGAAATAAACCTGTTATCCTACTCGGACACAGCATGGGCGGCATGATTTCTCTAACATTCAGTCGGCTTTTTCCAGAACTTCTCGGTAGTCGAGTAGCTGGTTTAATTCTGGTAGATACCACTTATACTAATCCCGTCAAAACCGCTATTTTTAGCGGCTTATTACGCGCTTTGCAGAAGCCGCTGCTCCAACCTATCCTCTATCTCACAATAGCTCTGGAACCCATTATGTGGGGAATGACTTGGCTGAGCTATCTCAATGGTTCACTGCACATCAGTGTAGAATTATCGGGATTTAAAGGCACTGAAACGCGCGGTCAATTAGAGTTTTCCGCTTTCTTATCAGCCTTGGGTTCTCCCGGCGTTCTCGCTCGCGGCACATTGGGAATGCTCAAATTTGACGAAACAAAAACTTTGCGATCGATTGACATTCCAGTGTTGGTGATCTGCGGCGATTCAGATATCGCCACTACTCCCCCAGCTAGCCTGCGAATGAAAGCAGAATTACCTCAAGCAGAGGTAGTTACTATACAGAAAGGAGGACACATGGCATTAATGGAGCATAACCAGCAGTTTGCCGAAGCTGTTAGGGCATTCTGCACTGAAATTTCGTGACTAAAAAGGTGAGTTAAAATCCTGTAGGTTCTGGCTGGGGATACCTTAAAATTCGGCGTTGCACAAAAGGAAAATTGTAGCGAAAATGTTGGGCGGAGTGAAACGGAGGGTTCGTTCCCTTGGGGCCCAACCCACGCACGATTCGGTCTAGTTCCTAAACCTCCTTCTCACCCTCCCACCTTTAACTGAAAATGCGCTTGAGGGCAGGAATACGAGCCAACACGAAATAATCCAACAGCAGAACGGTGACGAGTGAAAGTCCTACAAGCGGGAAGGCAATCCCTAAAACAGCAACGATTGCGAGTGGCACTTTCCATCCCTGAACATGGGTGGGCATTGCAGGCGCACCGAGCCAACCCGCCCCTTTCGGACGGCGCTGCCACCACATCACCGTACCGCTGACTGAAAGCACAATCAAAATTAACGCTGCAAACAACATCAGCAGTTGATTGCTCAATCCAAAATATTTGCCCATGTGAATGGAAATTCCCATTTCTACGGCTTTGGGTATTAACCCGTAATCCTTCCACCGCACATCTGCTAACACTTTGCCACTGTATCTATCGATGTGCAGAGTGACTTCTTGCGCCGGATTGTTGGGAAATGCCGAAACAGTGTACACACCGGTTTGGGATTCTGGAAAACTAACACTAAATCCAGGGGGTGCGCCTTTTGCTCGGGCTAAAGTTACAACAGAATCTAGATTTACGGACGTACCAGCAGGAGTTCCCCTGATAATTTCGTTGTGTCCTGAATGATGCTCCTTTCCAGGCTTACTAGATTTGGGAATTGGTAATTGCTCTACTGCCCAAGGCACAATTAGATTGCCCTGTTGATTGAGCGAGCCTGTGAGTGTTGTTGATTGAGGCACGTTATCCCACATTTGTGCAGGATAGTGACTCGACAAACGAGCGAAGGTATCTCCCCAAAAACCTGTCCAGGGTAGTCCGCTAATGATGAGAAAGCCAATTAGCAATACGCCATAAAATCCCGAAACGGCGTGTAAGTCCCGCCAAAATACCCGCTTGTTCTGGCTCCACACGCGCGGAATTAATGTTCCTAAAAAATTTACTTTGTGGCGAGGCAACCATAAATATAATCCGGTAATTAGCAAAATCAGTCCCCAACAGGAAGCAAGCTCTACTAAATAATCTCCCAATTTTCCGATCATCAGTTCGCCGTGAATCTTGCGGGCGATCGCTTGGAGATTATTATTTTCATCGCGATCGCCTAAAATCTCAGCCGTATAAGGATTCACGAAAACGGCTAGTGTTCTTTCATCTTCAGTCGCGATCGTCACTTCAGCACTGCGATTAGACGCAACGCTCGGCGTAAATTTTGTTACTTTGGCATCAGGATAAGTTTGTTGAACAACTGCCACCTGTTGAGTATAAGGCATCACCACATCCGCAGGCTGCACAAACATATTCTGGTGATACATCGCAGCATCTAATTGCGGTTTAAACAGGTAAATGATGCCTGTGATTGACAAAATCAGCATGAAAGGAATAACAAACAAGCCTGCATAGAAGTGCCACCGCCAAACGGTGCGATAAAAACGATTACTGGGAGGTTCAGCAACCAGTGAAGGGTTCAAAACGCTGTTCAATTTACTCATTGTCTTTTGCCAAAATATCGAAAAACAACCATTATTCTATACAATTATGAACAATGTCAAAAGACAGGCTGTCAAACAGAGTTGCTGCTTCTAAAGTTTTTAGCCGCCAGTAATCTTGATCGAGATTTATTCAACAGGGAAAGTAACTAAAGACCAGTCTATTGCAATACCGTTCAGTTAAGGCTGCCTATTTTTTTTTAGCATCAGCGATGCTCAATCTTTACTCCATCAGGGTTTGAGGAGGGTTGTCATCCCCTCAGCGAAAAAGATTGAGGTTGCTGCAACTAGGGCGTCATTCCACAAAACCATCAAAATCATCCCGCAATTATGCAAGCCCTTAAAATTCCACATCTTCGCGCTCATTTTCCTCTGTTCTGGGAGTATCCAAACCTTTCGCAGCCCAGCGCATTGTTTCCATGTATTTTGCCAGACTCGCCACAGTCGGGGCCTCAAACAAATTGCTGACCGATAACTCGACTTGCAAAGCGTCTCGAATGCGAGAAATTAACTGAGTTGCTAGCAGGGAATGCCCGCCTAGTTCAAAGAAATTATCGTAGATACTAACTTGCTGTTTTCCCAAAACTTTAGCCCAAATTTTCGCGATCGCCTTTTCGATCTCGGTCCGAGGCGCTACATAATTTTCTGTTATATCCTCGCTGTCTGTATCTAGATCGGGCAAGGCGCGGCGGTCTACTTTGCCATTAGGCGTCAGTGGCATATTCTCCAACACTGCATAAGTTGCAGGAACCATATATCCTGGTAACTTTTCTTTCAAAAACTGGCGCAAGTCACTTGACTTAAGATTGGGAATTTCTAATTTTTCATTAATGCCGTCAGGAATAACATAAGCTACCAAATGTTTATCGTCGGGGATGTCTTCCCTGACAATTACTACTGCTTCGCGCACTTGTGGATGCTGGCACAAAGCCGCCTCAATTTCTCCCAACTCGATGCGGTAGCCGCGAATTTTTACTTGGTCGTCAACGCGGCCTAAAAACTCGATGTTGCCGTCAACCCGATAGCGACCTAAATCACCTGTTTTATAAAGGCGGGAACCAGATTTATTGCTAAAAGGATTGGGAATGAATGCAGCAGCGGTTAAATCCGGCTGGTTGAGGTAGCCTTTCGCCAGTCCGTCACCGCCGACGTACAATTGACCTATAACACCGATCGCCACCGGCTGCAAATCCGCATCGAGGAGATAAATTTGCGTGTTGGCGATCGGGCGGCCGATGGGAATAGATGTTGCGGTTTCGGGTACGTCTTGCACGCAATAATAAGCCGAAAATGTGGTATTTTCTGTAGGCCCGTAAACGTGAATTAATTTAGTGGTTGGCTTTTGTTGGAGAACTTTTTTAACCCATCTCATATCGACGGCTTCTCCGCCAAACAGCAAGCAGCGCAGCGAATTAAAAGCTTGCGGTAAAACTCTAGCAATTTGTTGAAATAAGGCAGTTGTTAAAAACAAAACTGTGATGCCTTGTTGGCGCAGTTCTAAGGCTAAATCGTGCGGCGAAAGAGTAATATTTGTGCTAATTCCCACGAGTTGAGCGCCGTTAAGCAAGGCTCCCCAAATCTCGAAGGTGGCTGCATCGAATGAAGCGTTTGATGCTTGGGCAATTTTATCGGTAGGTTCTATTTTTATATAGTTGGTGTTGAGTACCAGCCGATTTACTGCTTTGTGGGTGACAGCAACTCCCTTGGGTTTTCCGGTTGAGCCAGATGTGTAAATAACGTAAGCTAGGTTGTCTGCTGTTGCGGTGTTGGCGGGATTTTCGGCGCTTTCTTTGGCTATGTCTTCCCAGTCGCGATCGAAGTAAATCACCGAGTTTGAGAAGTCTCGGAAATTCTCAATCAATTTATCCTGAATTAGCAAGACTTTAACTCGAGCATCTTCCAGCATCAAGTTTAGCCGATCGCGCGGATAGCTCGGATCTAACGGTAGGTAAGCCCCTCCCGCTTTCAGTACAGCCAACATCCCGACAATTAGGTCGATCGATCGTTCTGCACAAAGCCCCACTAAAACCTCCGCCCCCACGCCCAGTTTTTGTAGGTAGCGCGCCAGTTGGTTGCTGCGACTGTTGAGTTCTCTGTAAGTGAGGTGCTGGCCCTCGAAAGTTAGGGCGACATCCTCCAGATGCTGCTGGACTTGCTCTTCAAATAACTGATGAATGCACTTATTTTGAGGATAATCTGTGCGAGTATCGTTCCATTCTCTGAATAATTGATTCACTTCATCCTCGCTCAATAAAGGTAAGTTAGCGATTCTTTGTTCTGGATTAGTCACAATGCTTTCCAGCAGCGTTTTAAAATGCCTCAGCATTCGGGCGATCGTAACTTCATCAAATAAATCCGTATTGTACACAGCTAAGCCTCTGAGACCTTCCGAATCTTCCCAATGTTCGCCGTACCTGCTCCTAAAATTATCGGAAGCTTCCCACAAATACAGCTCTAAATCAAAGCGCGTTGTTTGAGTCTCCAAAGGAAAAGAACTCAACTTTAATTCTGGCAATTGTAGCTCGTCCAGCGGCGCATTTTGCAGCCCGAATACTACCTGAAACAGCGGGTGGCGATTCAACGATCGCTCTGGGTGCAATTCCTCGACTAGCTTCTCAAAAGGCAAATCTTGGTGAGCGTAAGCTCCCAGGGTTACTTCCCGCACCCGGCCCAAAAAATCTCGAAATGTCGGGTTTCCCGAGCAGTTTGTTCGCAGCACTAAAGTATTGACAAAAAAACCGATTAATGCTTCTATTTCGCTGCGGTTGCGATTGGCGATCGGCGAACCTACCACAATATCTTCTTGTTGCGAGTAGCGGTAAAGCAAAGTTTGAAATGCTGCCAGCACTGTCATAAATAAAGTCGCTCCTTCTCGCTGCGAGAGCGCTAAAAGTGCGTCCTTCAAGTTTTTTGGCAGTTCTAAATATTGAGTTTTTCCGCGATAATTTTGCCGAGCTGGTGCAGGGCGATCTGCGGGCAAATTTAACACAGAAATTCCGTGCAATTGCTGCCGCCAATAAGCTAGCTGAGTTTCTAATACTTCACCTTGCAGCCATTCGCGCTGCCACTCGGCAAAGTCGGCATATTGAAGCGATAATTCTGGGAGGGGAGATGGCTGTTGATTTATAAATGCTGTATAGATAGCTTCTATTTCTCGAATTAGCACCCCGATCGACCAATCATCGGAGGCTATGTGGTGCATATTGAGCAAGAGAATATGCTCGGTTTCTGTCAGCCGCAGAACGGTGACTCGCATCAGCGGCCCGGTGGATAAATTGAAAGGGCGAAGAGATTCTGCTGCGGCGAGTTTCTTTGCTTCTGTTTGCCGTTGTTCTGGCGGCAAATGTTGCAAGTCTAATACTTTTAAATTAGTCTTGAAAGTGGCAGATATTATCTGCACTGGTTGGCCTGATACCGCTGCAAAAGTGGTTCGCAAAGTTTCGTGTCGCTGCACTATTTCGTTGAAGGTTTGCTCTAACGCTGTTAAGTTGAGGGAACCCGTTAAGCGCAGTGCTGTTACTACATTATAGAAAGGGTTTTCCGGTGCGAATTGGTCGAGAAACCACAAGCGCTGCTGGGCAAATGAGGCGGGAAACACAAAGACTTCGGCTTCTGAGGAAATATTCAGTTTTTGTATATCGCTTGTAAAGGAATTGTCATAAATTTCGGATGCCATATCTGTTGCTCTTGGGAGATGAGATGTGTTAATTTTTTGATGGCGCGGGGTGGCTTTTTGACCGACAGCATCCAGGATACAAGCCCGCGGATTCATCCGTGGAGAAATAAAAAACCTGTATCCGAGAAACTGGCCCCCCGAATTTATCCGTGGGGTCAATGCTTCAATCTAAAATCTAAAATCTAAAATCTAAAATCGATTGACGGTGCGATCGCCTCTAAAAACTTTCGCGAGCAAAAGATCGGAACCTTTAATATAATAAATCTGGGTGCGGGAGTGCGGGAGAGACGCGGGCAAAAAAAACCCGGTTTCTGGCTGTACGATCGAGTTATCCGTTGAGGGGCTAGGAGTGCCACCCCCCAATCAAATTTAGTCGCGGAAGGGGTCATTAGGCTTGTGATTCGGGTGCAATCGGGTGAGTTAGATGTGAGAATTTCCGGGAGCAATCCGTAGAGAGGTCAAGCTGTAGTATGATTTCTAATTGCACAAAGTGTTCTTGGGGCGATTTCTTGCGGGATAGCTTCGCTTCACGCAAATTTTTCACATCTCCAAGTGAGCGACTACTATTGATTAAACAGTGTTCGCAATCTTTTAGATCGACTCACTATAACTTGCGACCTGATTTGCCAAAATACTTAAGAACACTGAACGTGCAGTTTAAATTAGAGGTTATAGGCTAATGGCGCAGCGGAACGTATACTCGTCAAAGGGCGAGCCAGAGGATGCACAATCAGCAGAAGAAGTCCTCCACTCAGTAATGCAAGAACTGGACGCTTTGCATGAAAATGTCAAAGGCCAGTTAAATCAAGACATTACTCGGCTGCAAACTGAAAAAAATCACCTGATTGAAGATATTGAAGACCTCCGGGAGCAATATCGCAAATTGCAGTCTCAGCAAATGGAATCTCTGTCTGGGCGATACATTCAGCAGCAGCAATTGTGGCTGAAGCAGTTGGCTCAAGTTTTGGCTCACAATTTGCAGGATTTGTTGGTGCAGCGGTTCAACGAACTCAGCGCTAACTCGGGAAATTCTCTCAGCAGCCCGATTCCCAGCGGCGAGTTCCCGATACCCCTGCCGCCGAGCAACTACGACGAACGCGCCTCGCAGTTGCTGGCGGCGCTGGATGAAAGGATCGATCGCAGTTTCCAGATGCTGGAACAAGATTTAACCAGTTACGAAAGCGAGCTTTCCGTGCGGCTCAACAACATGAAAACCCTGGAACTGCAAGGGGAAGAGCTGTTACAAAATCTCGTCAACCGCATCAGGGAAGAACTCGAAGAAGAAGAAGCATATCTTGAGAATCCTTTCGATGCTCAAGATTCCTATCCCGAGGAATCAACTAATTCTGTTAATTCTGTCCGCCCGCAATTTCAGCAGCCAACACCTGCGGATGCGCCGCGGGAAGCTGTGCCACCGACGGCAACCGCTAAAGCATCTTCTCAAGTGCAGGCAGGTTTGGTGCTGGCTTTGTCTTCGGCGGTGGTATTGTCGCTGTTTAATGTTTGTTTGAGAATTTTGATTAAAAGCAAAAATCCTCGGGTGGTTTTTGGCTTGTTTGAATTTCCGGGGGTGGTGACTCCGGGTTTTGGAAATTCTTTGTTGATTTTGTTGATGCGGCTGATCGTGGTGATGGCTTTGATGCCGATATTGGCGACATTTTTGTATCCTTCTGTGTGGAAAGATATTAGGCGGTTGTTCCAGTCGGGCGATCGAGCTTTGTGGAGTAAGGTTTTAGGAAGCGCATTTTTTCTGTTTTTGTCTCAGGTTTTGATTTATTTGGCGATCGGCAATATTCCAGCCGGGATTGCGATTACGATTTTCTTTATTTACCCGATCGTCACCGTACTAGGTTCTTGGATCTTGTTTGGTTCTCGCCCTAGCAAAGTCGGCTTTTTCGCGATCGTCGGGATTACCGCAGGTCTGATTTTAGCTGGGTGGCCGAGTTTTGCTGCCCCAGCTCCGGGCGGCGGCAATGTTGGAGTGGGAGTCGCTGCGGCACTGGCTTCTGGGATTACGTTTGCAGGTTACGTATTGCTGACGCAAATGGCCGCGGGCAAGCTGCACCCAATTCCTTTTAGTTTAGTTAATTTCGCCGCTATTTTTGTATTTTCCTCCCTGAGTTTGTGGGTGCCGCTGTCGGAAAGTTTTTCTCCTAAAATCGACCAAAATGTTTGGCCTGGTTTGATTATGGGAGGTGTTGTCTTAGGGGTACTGACGCTGTTTAGCTATCTTTTGAATAATTTTGCCATCCGGTTTGCGGGGGCAGCTTTAGCGTCAGTAATTGGCACTTTAGGGCCGGCGATGACCGCACTCTTCGGTTTTCTAATTATCAATGAGAAGTTGCAGCCTGTGGCAATTCTGGGCATGGCTGTGGTGACATTGAGCGTTGCTGCTATGAGTGTGGAACGCATAGTCGCTCCTCAGAAGAAAGCTGGTTGAGGTAATATTTTTCTTTAACGGTATAGCCTTTCTCAGGTACATGAGCTGCCAACCCAACATACAGAAGAAAAACTAATACCAATTTTCTGTGAAGCTGCATAGAATAGATCCTTGACCAGAAAAGATTTCAGGCTTCCCATTCTATGCAGCTTCATACATAATTGGTATTAGTTGATACTGTAGGTTGGGTTTCCTTCCTCAATCCAACACAGGGTGTATCCACGATTTTTCATAGAAACCGGTTTTTTTGCCTTAGTCTTAATCTATTCAGTCTAGCTAAAACCCATGCAAAAATTAACCATAAAATCGACATTTTTACTGTTGTCATTAGTCTTATCTTTAGGACTATCTTTGCCTGCGCGTGCAGATGTGCTGACACCAGGATTTACTAACGTTTATGCCTGTTTTAAAATTGATAACTTAAATAAATATCCTCAGTATTTATTTATAGCTGTCGTCCGCTCTGTTCACCCGGACCCGACATTCCCAGGTAGTCATAGAATCCTCAAGCCAAATCTGTGTTTTGGTGACCGCGGATATCGGATGTATAGCAAAGTTTACGCCCTGCCAAAATCAGCGGTTAAACCTGGAGAAATTCTCGCCGAACAACTTAAAAAATTTGATGAAAAAGATCGACGTTTAATTCCATCAAAACTACAAATTGAGCACTCGCGATCTGTCGCCGCCATCTTCGTTGGGGACATTACTGATGTATTGGAAATTGTTTCTATCAGTAACAACAATCTAGAATTAAGGGAGAAAAGCAGTAATTCTCAAATGTTTATTTTGGGGCTTTTAGTGCTTTCCAGCCTCGTCGTAACAGCTATAGTAATTTTTAGATGGCGCAAGCTGCCTAAATAGTTTCGCTTTAATGCTATCCGTTCTTGCTATAGCAATCCTTGCACCTCATGGAGACGATGGAAACCTTACCGCCAAGACATAAGTTGGTGCTAACAGCAGCAATTGTGCTTGTGCTAGCCTGCGCTCTGATATCAGTTGCTTTGCCACTAGCAACTTACACGATCGCCCTGGCAATGTTTGGACTAGCTCACGTCATCACCGAATTGCGCTATGTTGATGGTCGTTTTAATTCTCGCCTGGGAAACAACTTACGTTTGGGGATGATTTGGCTCCTGCTGCTAATTGTTAGCTTCCGCACCTGCTTTATGCTGGGCTTGATTTCTAGCTTGCAGATCGCACCTTTAGAATTAACTTGCGTTGCGTGCCTAGCAGGATTAGTCGTTCCTAAACTCGCCTTGCGTAGTTGGCTGTGGGGTGCTTTTGGCATAGCAGTGGTGGCGGGAGTGACGGCAGGCATTGCGATCGCGCCTGCTATGTTGCTGTTGGTTTTTAGTATCTTGCACAACCTAACACCAGTTGGTTTCATCGCCGAAAGACTACGAGGCGAACGGCGACAGCGCGCTTTATGCTGCTGTTTGCTAGTTTTTGTTACCATACCGCTGCTAATTCTTTCCGGCTTGCCACACGCCGCCTTAGCTCAACTTCATCTGCTATCTCCCTCAGTTTCGCTGCTGAAAGCAGGGTCACTTTCCTCTCACTTGGGCGTATTTGTACCTCCAGAGCTGCACGGGGAAGCTATGGGCGACCGAGCTTTCTCTGCCGCCGTGTTCCTTCAGTGTATGCACTATGCGGTTGTTCTCGGCGTACTGCCTCACTGGGATGATGCTGCGAGTTGGGCAAAAGCTCGCACTTTCTTTCCTTGGCAAAGGGGCTGGCTGTTTCGCGGGACAGTTGCTATCTTGGGAACACTTTTATTTGTGGCTTTTACTCAATCTTTTACAGGTACTCGCAGCGTTTACTCGTTGGTAGCTGCTATTCATGCTTGGTTAGAAATTCCCATTTTGTTGCTGGCTATAGTTTGTCCTGCGGAAACAGGGTTCATCGAAGTTAAAGCAGTTGGTAGATAGCCAAGCCGCCGAAGAAAGAGGTGGCATTAGCAATTGCTGACAGAAAAAGTCCTTGCCGCCAGCCTATTTTACCTACTAGCGCGTAGAAAGCCCCTTCCGCGATCGTCACAATGATTTCGATCGATCCTGCTCGTTCTGGAAATCTCAAATAGGGAATCAGCATTTGGGAGCCGATCCAAGCTAGGGGATGAGTTACAAGAGTAGCAATGCCAGCGCAGATTAGCAGCAAGAGCAGCTTTTTGTCAGGTCTTGGTTCCATAAGCTGTGCTAACAGCAGAACAGTTGGAACTTCAATTGCTAGCGAAATTAATAGTGCTAAATTTTGGGTCATTTCTTCTAGAGTTACAAAGGTGGGCGATTTTTGAACGCGATAAATAATTGCCCTTGGACTCTGATCACTCAAAACAAACAGCTACTCGAAAACCCACAATACTAGCCTTGCAATCCGGCTGATATCTGAGCCGACACGCGCTGCGACAATTCGGAGGATGATCGTTCCAAGAACCGCCCCGCAACAACCTCAGCGAAGAGTCCCCGTCAGACTCCCAAACGCTGCCATCAGCAGGCGCACCGTTATAATTATTGTGCCAAGAATCCGCGCACCATTCCCAAACATTTCCGTGGAAATCGTACAATCCGAAAGCATTAGGTTGAAAACTGCCAACATCTGTCGTTTGAAAGCGATAAATTCCCTTCGGCGCTTCAGCGTAATTAGAACTTCCGTTGTAATTTGCTAACTCGCTGGTAATCGTTTCCCCAAAGTGAAACGGTGTCATAGTTTCCCCCCGGCAAGCATATTCCCATTGGGCTTCGCTAGGCAAGCAATAATTATTACCAGTTTTGCGAGAAAGTCTAGCGCAAAACTCCACAACCTCATACCAAGATACATTTTCTACAGGTCGATTTGCACCTTTAAAACGGGCTGTATCTGGATTGAGAAATATTTTAATTTGCGGCAGTGCCGCAACTGCTTTCCACTGGGCCTGAGTGACTGGAAATTTGCCAATATAGAAAGATGCTAAAGTTACTGGGTGCTGGGGTTTTTCGTCGCTGTCACCCCGATTTTTTGGGGAACCCATCAGGAAAGTACCGCCAGGAACAGATACCATTTCCAGGACTGTACTGTTACCGAGAGGTTCTTCAAAAAAACGCGCTTTGCCACTGTTAAGGTTAGTTGGCTGCCCGCGCTTGTCTACTGTCACTACCTGAAATTCAAAAGTGCTTTTGACAGCCGCAATTCTCTGCGATGCCTTGTTATGAGGCGGATTGGTGTTGGATTTTTCCCTAGGATTGACAGAGATACTGCTATTGATTTGCCCGCTTTGATTGAGCGGAGTATTAATAGCAAGTGGCCCTCCCTTTGTCACAGAAGAATTTAAAGCAAGTGGCCCTCCCTTGGTCACAGCAGAATTTAAAGCAAGTTGTCCTCCCTTGACAAAAGGGGGTTGGGGAGGTAAAGAATAGAGATTTAAAGCTTTGATTACTTCATCAGCAGATTGATATCTATTTTTGAGATAATCTTGAATTAACTTATCTAAAATTTTTGTCAACTTGCTGCTGAGTTTTGTGCCTGCGGGCAACCGTTCTCTCCAAATCCAGCCGCCATTTATCGGGTCGTAAAGGTCATCGGAACCGTCAACTTTTGGCAAACATTGAGTTAGCAGTCTCAGGCAACTTATTCCCAAACTGTACAAATCGCTTCCGGGGAAAACTTGACCGCGCATTTGTTCTACCGGCGAATATCCGGGAGTTCCTACAGTTGTGCCTACTTTGCTCATCAGCGAGCCCGTCACTTGTTTGGAAATGCCGAAATCTATCAAAACTAACTCTCCGCGCCCTCCCCTTCGGAAAGCTGAATTGCGAAAATTTCCCGCCTTGGGCAGGGATGAGCTAACAGAGGTGCGGCGGCGCATGATATTCTCAAGTTTGATGTCTCGGTGAATGACATGGCGATCGTGCACAAATTTCAGAATCGGCAAAATATCTGCCAGTAACTGCCAAATTTTTTCTTCGCTAAAAACACCCTGCTGAGTTAATTCTGCTAGTAAAGTTTGCCCCTCAATCAACTCTTGTACTAAATAAAGTCGCTGGTCTTGTTCAAAATAAGCAATTAATCGAGGAATTTGGGGATGTTCGCCGAGTTCGTAAAGTCGTTTCGCTTCTGCCTTAAACAATTCTGTGGCTTTTTTAAGCGCCGAGGTTCCTTGAAATTGGGGTACAAACTGCTTGATTACGCACGGATCGTCCATTCGATCGGTATCTACCGCTTCATAAGTTCTGCCAAATCCCCCTTCGCCCAACAGTCGAATCACGCGGTAGCGGTTTCTGAATAGAGGGTTGAGGCCTTGAGCTCCGCAACTTTGACAAAATTTAGAGTTGTCGGGATTGAAAGGATTAGAGCACCTGGGATTAGAACAGTAGAACATATCTGGGAAGAAATGATCCGGTTAAGGTTATGATATATCTTTTTGGCTTCCTCAAGGAAGACTAACAATTCATAATTGGTTATTGACAATTGACGCTAGGGAGGGCATTACCCCCCGCTTGTGTAGCCCCAAGGGAGAAAGTAGAAGGCAGAATTTAAAACGCCAATTAATCCAAATAAAGCGATTTGAGGGCAAAAAATGCCAGCCCGATCGACCGATTTTAGCAACCCGCTTACCGTCGATATGCGTCTGGGGATATTGGTAATTGCTTTACAGAGGCTAGTATAGTACAACTTGGCGATCGCCCAAACTAAAAAGCGATTGCACTCAAATAACTATCCCACTAAAAACTAAGAAAGCGATTTCAATAACCCATTCAATCGCTTCATCGGGGCGTAATAATTCTATAAGCTCGATCGTCTTTAAAGGCGATCGGGGTAATTTCCACCTAAAATGCCCTATTTCTGCTGCTTTAACCAATTTTGTATTACCGCTAAATAACTTTATTTTTGAAGGCTTTGATTGCGAAAATAAGTGATAAGAATAGACCACAGCATGATACTGCCACTATTGTTTCGGTGATATTTGGTGATATGAATACGATAAATCCCTGCTCTTCGATCAAGGCAGAGAAGCTTGAGACACAAAAGGGCATGAGATATAACCTGAATGTCTGCCAATCATCTCTTTTGCCTTTACTAGAGGAAACACTTAGCATCAGACCCGTACCGATTACCACACTTATACCAAGTGAATTAATCCAGATATTAACCGAAGGATCGAAATGAAAAAAAACTACTACAACATACCAAATGAGATAGCACCAGAGAATAGCTTTATCTAATTTGATTCCGTAAAGATATTGAATCTACCATTTCATGGATCTAAAAATGCTTTTATTTTTTCAACCTGATTGATGAATACAACCCGGTAGATTGAATAATTAAGGATGGATAGCAAAAGAGTTTTCTAACGAGACAAGTTGATACCCCGCATCGGCTGGTGTCACAATTGAGATAAAAACCAACGGCTCATCACCGTTGTTGAATACTCCATGTACACATCCGGTATGAGCGACTACAACATCCCCAGCAGCGATCGACTTCGTAGTGCCTGCTTTATCCAAATAGTAGTCTCCCTTCCCGCTTAAAACAGTCCAAGTGTCTTGCCCGTTGGGATGGATGTGCGCGGGGATTGCCTGACCTGGCTTGATATACCAGGCGACAACGACAGCATCCTTAGATTCGGTAACGATCGAACGAACAGGCTCTCCATCACTCGGTTGAAAAAATTTAGAACTGCTGAATATCCTAGTTATACTCATCTTTGCATCACTCTTTGAAAAACTTCTCAAGAGCGATCGTCTCACCGATCGCCTACAAAGAACTGTCTCACCGATAACTTTACGGAAAAAAGTTTCCCTGATTTGTCTCGATCACCCCAAAAAAATAAAAAACCCTCAAACTAATTTAAAAATCGTGGTTTCGGGGTTTTCTTCCTAAAACCCGATCGAATCACAACTCGCAAGCAGCGCGATCGCCCTTGATAAAGATCGCACTCTCCGCATAACAATCAGGCTAGAAACCCCAAGTGCGATCGCGCGCCGGTAATTTTGAAGTATTCGGTAGGGCGATCGAGTGTGGGAAACTACAATTCATCAAATGAATGATTGCATATTACTTTGTAGTTTGGGGCAACAATTGATTTAGTGCGCCGCACAAGTATCCCTTCACCGTGTCTTTACTTGCACCCACCCCACTCGGAAGGGTAAAGATCATTTCAACATTTAATAGATTGCCCTCCATTGAGGCAAATACGTCAATTGGCAAAGCACGCTGAAATGCTGTTGCGGGATTTTCGGCTTTCATTACACCTAAGTTCACATCCGTGCTGAGAGTCTTGATGCCCTCGCGCGCCAAAATTGGTCGTAATTGGGAAAATGCTCTCTCTATCGATAACCCCTCAACCTGAACACGTGCAGAAAAGGCGGCACCATTCAAAAAGTCCCCCTTTTTTTGAAAGCTTTCCTCGCAGGTTGTGGCAAAAGCGGGGGTGGCTAAACACATGAGACCTAGACTCAAGACAAGCGATCGCATATTAACTGAGTTATAAGAATGAAACAATCATCAAGATCATGATGAACAATCATAGGATTATTTGGCAAGTGATGCAAATGCCTTCGACGGTTTTTAGTATGAGTTGCAGTCCGGTTAGTATTCGATTTTATTCTAGCAAGTATAGAAACTATAAAAATTAAGGGTAAAGACTAAAAGGGCGATCGCACCGAATAGAATAGCGATCGCTCTACTGGTATTTTTAAAGTATTCGGTATTGCGATCGCGATCGCTAGCTAACGGCACATTAAACAAAGTGAAAAGACTCTATTGAGTCCGTTTCAACTGAGATATTGCACTTTTCTCGCTTAACAGGCTTTTCGACCTGTTCTACAAAAAGTAAGTGAATTTTATTGTGGGGTGGACAGGAGCGCCCTTCGAGTGAAAGGCTGATTGCAACTGGTGCAAGATATCAGTTCCAACGAGTTGTTTTGCTCAAGAGTGCGATCGCTAATAACCTCAACTGATTGCGCCTCAATCTTCCACCGCTACATTAGATCGAGCTGAAACTTTTCATCCCTAGAAGGAAACACTAGGTATTTGTTCTTTTTCTTGATTGTGGCAATTACACTTGGATCACAATAAGATTACTCCTATCTGCTTGTTATGGAAATAGATCGCGTGCCATTTCTGAATCGCCTCCGGCGCACCATGTCCTCTGCGGAAGCTTGGGGGTTTAGTGTGGTTGGATATCTGATGTGGTTTACCTTAGCGCCGTCGATGCAAGCAGAAATTGGCTCCGCATCGCTGTTGGTCTGGATTCCTGGTGCGATCGTCGGAATTCTGTTTAACCTTCAAGTTCAGAGTTTGGGTGAGAAATATCCAGATGTATCTGGGGGAACACCAAATTACATCACGCGACTGCTGCATCGTTACCCTGCCCTTTCCCGTTACTTGGGGATTGCCTACTACTTGGGGTGGGTTTCTTTTCCGGCCATTAATGCGATCGTCATCACAGATTTGATCCAATTCCATTTAGAACCGATGGGGCTGAATGTTCCAGAAAAAGTGTTTGAGATCGGTTTTACAGCGATCGCTTACTTTGTAGCATTCAGTGGCACCCGCGCCGTCGCCATTCTGCACCTGTTTTTTGTCTTTCCTTCGATCGGCTTTTTACTCCTCTTCTGCGTTCAGGGTTTAGGCTGGCTTGCCTTGGAGCCCCAAAGCCCCGGACTCTTGCCCAGCAGCATTGATGCCATCAGTGTCCGGGACTGGCTGAAATGGTACTTGTTTGCCGCTTATAGCTTCTGTGGCTGCGACACAGCTTCATCCTTTGTCGCAGACAGTCTCCACCCAAAAAACACCATCAAGGCGCTGTCTTGGGTTGCCTGGTTCATGCCTCTGGTGTTTGTCGGTGGCAGTTTAGTGTTGTTGCAGTTGGCAACAGATCCCGGTTTAGAAGGCAATTTGTACGGCAATTTCCTGGCGGCTGCCAAGCCTTTCTGGGGAGACGCGGCCCCTGTCACAGTCACATTGCTGGTTGCCGCTAGCTGTTTGTTGGGATCTGCGACTAGCGTTTGCAATACGCCCCGCATCCTTTTCCAACTCGCGCAGGATGGGCTGTTGTCTCCAGTGTTTGGCGCAGCGTCCCGTCGGGGTTCCCTAGAACCCGCGCTGCTGCTAACCTTTATCTGTAGTTTAGGATTTTTAGTCTGGGGCAACACCACTCGAATTGTCGTGGTGTCAGGGGTGAGTTTTTTCATTTCTATCATGGGGTTGCACTTGGGGCTGTGGATGCAGCGCCACGATCCAGTCGTGCGTTGGGGGCGACTATCCTTAGCATTGCTGGTGGTGGAGTTCATTTCCCTGGTGGTGGGTGGTGTTGCCTGGGGATGGATGGATTTTGGCCTCGGGTTGCTGTTGCCGTTAGCAGCGATCGCGATCGACGCTGCAATTCGGCGGATTCCTTGGGCACCTTTGCACTTACCGTGGTGGGATCGACTCCATGCCAAGCCGCTGAACCATCCTGAAAACGAAGATTTTGTAGTGCTTCAGATCGGAGTTTTGATTGCGCTGATTTGCAGTGCAGCGACAATCAGTTGGCTGATCAGATCCTGGCTGCGGGTAGAAGTCGGAACCAACAATCCCTATCTGATGATTATTGTGTTGATGACGCTGGCATTTGTGGGAGTAGCGATTGCTTGCTGGACAACTCTGCCCCAGGTTGCTGCGATCGAAGAACTAGCAATTTCCTCAACCGCGCAAGCTAAAGAATTGGAGAGGACTCTAAACGAACTGCAAAAAGCCCAGATGCAAGTTATCCAAAGCGAAAAAATGTCTAGCTTGGGACAGTTGGTGGCGGGAATTGCCCATGAAATCAATAACCCGGTCAACTTCATCCACGGTAATCTCACGCACCTGGACGAATACACCCAAAATCTGCTGCGGATGATCGAACTCTATCAACAGCGCCATCCCAGCAACGATCCAGACGTGCAAGCAATGGCAGAGGAAATCGACTTGGAATTCCTCACTGAAGATATCCAAAAAATCGTGTCCTCTATGAAGGTAGGCACCGATCGAATTCGCGATATTGTCGTCTCGTTGCGAAATTTTTCTCGCATGGATGAAGCAGACTTCAAAGATGTTGATATCCATGAGGGAATTGAGAGCACTTTGCTGATTTTGCAACACCGGCTCAAAGATCGATCGGATTGTCCAGCCGTGGTAGTAATCAAAGACTATGACACATTGCCCAAGGTGGAATGTTTCCCCGGACAACTCAATCAGGTATTCATGAATATTTTGGTCAATGCTTTGGATGCCCTGGACGATATGAATGCCAAACGCTCCTATCAGGAGCTTAAAGCCACCCCGAACCAGATTACGATTCGGACTTCTGCGATCGACGATCGATGGGTGGAGGTGGCGATCGCTGACAACGGAATTGGTATGCCAGACACAGTGAAGCAGCGCATTTTTGACCCCTTTTTCACCACCAAACCCATCGGTAAAGGTACGGGTTTGGGGATGTCAATTAGTTATCAAATCATCACTGAAAAACATGGCGGTAAAATTAAGTGTTTTTCTACACCTGGCTCAGGTACTGAGTTTGTGATTCAGATCCCCATTCGGCAACAAACAATTTCAGCATTCCCCATCGCTGCTGAATCTTAACCACTTCGCGTTCAGTGCAGCCCTCAAACAATCTGAGGCGGTACAAGAATCGATCGGAGTGTCAATTACCCCCAACTGCTCGATCTGAAGCCGTAAGAATCTTAGAAGCGCGATCGCCCGAGTCCAAAGATCGCACTCTCCGTATAACAATAAGGATAGAAACCCGCAAGTGCGATCGCCATACCGAAATGAAGAGCGATCGACCCACGGTAATAGCGTACCTACGTGCCAAAGTGGATAATGGCTGCGCGGATCGCGATGAACCACACCGCGAGCGTGGCAAATAGGTAGAGGTAGAACCGAAGTATGATGAGATTGAATGTGCAATGAACAGCACTATGCAATGTACGAAACACCACGAAGACCCACGCGGCGTTCACATACACTGTATCCACCTGCTTTGTGATGAACAGATATAGGACAAGCGCATAGAAAAGTATCGGAATCTCGAACAGGTTCTTGAGGTTGTCCGATGGATTGGATACGCTTGGTGGCGAGATTTGCGCCAGTGTACCCGGTACAGCAAGTTCATTCGGGCTGAGCTTTATACTGGTGATAAAACTGATACGGCGGATGTACATATACGCCCAGACTAAGAATGTTAGAAACACTGTTGCAAAGAAGGGACTGAAGATTGCATCTTGCGTCATTTCTACCTCTCAAATTTGATTATTTTGATAGTTGCTGGACGATAAAGTACGCGATATGTGATGTACAAGGCTGGAAGAAACATAGAGCAACGCAAATCCAATCAGAGGATGAAGTACCTCTAAGTGAAGAGGAGTTTTGAGATGAATGCTGGAAAATTGTAGTCCAAGCAGCACTGGCAAACTTGTGGCGAGATGTCGTATTCTGCGTGAGAATGGGGCGAGAAACGACCATCCCAGTAATACTAATGACAGCCCACTGTACCCTCGCACTAGCCAAACATGAATATCCCACCATGCAGGATTATTGAAGTAAGCAACTCCAACAGTTAATAACTGAGCAATCAAGCAGACATTAAAGATGATTGAAGTCACATAAAAGCCGCTCGGCATCCAAGGTGTAGGATCGCTGTCGAGTTCCAAATCTGTGGTCATGTCAAGTTGTTGTTGAGATTATAAGGGTAATATAAACTGAGTATTGCAATGCTTCCAGACCTCGATCGGGTACTCTTTTTGACAATCAAGCAATTTGGTTACAAGGCCCCGGATTGATCCGTGGGGTCAATTCTAAAATCTAAAATCTAAAATCTAAAATCTAAAATCGGTTGACACCATGACCATGACAAGTCCCTTGCAGCTTTTATTTGAAGCGATCGACCAGGTGAAGGACGAACAAGAGCTGCGATCGCAAATCGTGCCCAAAATCGGTGAGTATTTTGCAGCTAAACGATCGGGAATCTTTTTCTTCGATCGACTTCCTTTAGCAGATAGCAATTTTCAGAAAACATTGAAAGTTGCGCTATCGATCGAACACAATCCTGTTGCACGTTATTTAGTGGAGCGCCATGCTCCTGTCCATGAAGCATTAGTGACATCATCACCCAAGGTTTGGACAATAATTTGTCCCCGACCCGATCATTGGCACGTGATGGCGGGGCCGATCGTCAGTCGCGGTCAATTAATGGGTGTAGTGGGTTGCACCCGCGATCAGTCAATGCCCGCCTTCGATACAGAAAATCTAGCCGATTTGAGTGCGATCTGTTTGCATTTGTCTGTTTGGGCTGCAACAGTACGCGCAGCGAAGCTATCCCGTAGGGAATCGCAGCACCAACCTTTCAATACCTCACGCCTAACGCCTCGTGAATTGCAAATTGCCGAATTGGTTGCTTTGGGGCGAACCAACGCAGGAATCGGGAGGGAACTTTGGATTACTGAGAATTCGGTGAAGCAAGCTTTGAAGCGAATGTTCCGTAAGCTTGAGGTTTCGTCTCGTGCAGAAATGGTTGCACAGCTTTCGGCGACCAAATATAATTTGCCAAGTGTAAAAATGTCTCCATCCAACTTGATGCAGAATACCCACCAATAAACTTAACGCTAGAAACCCCAAGAGCGATCCTCTTCGAGGGCAACGCTTACGCACCGAATTGAAGGGCGATCGACCAAATGGTAATTTTGAAGTATTGAGTAGGGCGATCGCTTACCGTCGCAACTCCTTCAGTCAATCAAGGCTCGTTTACAAACATCAACTCCTTGAGTTAAGCATTGTTCTCGCCATTTTCGAGATATGGGTGCAAACATTTCTACCAACTGGTCTTTTGTCCATTCATATTTCTGATGTGACTTACCCCACCAGTAAGCACGATTCTCCGCCCGCAATGCCTTCAAGACTTGAATCGTCGAGTAAGTACCGAATTCTGCTGTTAGTAAATCATAGCGACACTTTGGTAGAAGAGCTTGGCACCAAGTTTTTAATCCACCGCGAATGGGATATGACACACCTTCTGTGCTGTTCGCTTCTATTGTTTCCGCTCCAAATCGTTGAGCTAGTCTTGAACAAGATTCTGATGTTGCAGATGCGTCAAGCAAAAGCTTATAAGTTCCCGATCGTCCTAAACCTGTGTGGAAATCAATATGCAGTACCTCTGAAGCATTAGCAATCCATTGGGGCAAATTGCTAGCTAGAATCTCTTGAGTTTTGGATGCAGCATGACCACCAAAAAAAAGTCCCTTTGGAAAATCGTATTGCCCTACAGGAAAAGTGTTTCTCAAACTGGTCATTCCATATCTCAATATTAGCCATATAGCTTGAATAATATAAGGTTCAAAGCGTGATGGAGGTGAAGTTGGATTGAGAAAGTAATTGAATTTAGGATAATCCTTTGGGCTGCCATCAAAAACTTCTTCAGACAATAAAAAGTTACGGTTTAAGTCTATGTTATTTTCATTCCAACGTCGTCGCCATGCAAAACCATAAGGATTCAGAGCATGAATAAGTACAACCTTAATATCCGGTGACAACGATGTGAGAAGTTGCTGCTTTTCTAACAACGTAAGTTGGATTGCCGAACCCAAAAAGCCTTCTACTCCATGCAAGCCACTAGAAATGACTACACATCGTCGTGGGTTGGAAGAACCACCGATAGCCACATCAATAGTTAATTCTTCACCAGTTGGACTAACCTGATCAATTGGATAGGCTGTGTGCTGATAACCCAAAGATGAAGATGCTGCTCGAAATCGCTCTCGTGCAGTAATGTAGTTGGGTGAAAATGCTTCTGAATCGCTCATAAATATTCGTTACCCACCAGCAATCTTACAACTATGCCTCAAAAGACAACTCACACGGCATAACGATTCATTATACTGTAGTTGCTTGCGGTCTAACACTTCGATCGCCCTTGACAAATATCGCACTTTCCGTAGAACAATAACGCTCAACTACCTCGAAAACGGCCACCATTGCTTAGATTTTAGATCTTGAGCCTTCTGTGCTTGGCTGAATTTATTGATTAACTCTTGCAATTTTAACTCGGATTCGCGATCGCCAATATCTCGATAAATATCTAAAGCTTGTTGAATATTTTCAAGAACGCGATTGTATTCATTCATCGCAACATAGTACATCCCAAGGTTATATAAACAATTCGCTTCACCTCTCCGTTCTCCTAACGAGCGATAAATCGGTAGTGCTTTTTGATAGCACTCATAGGCTTGAGCAGACTGGTTGAGGCGTGAGTAACTTACACCGAGAGACAGAAACATTCCTGCCTCTGATTGTAAATTTCCTTCCGTCTGGGCAAAACTGAGTAACTGTTGGTAAATCTCGATCGCCTTTGGGTATTGTGCTGCTGCAAAGTATGCTTCTGCTAGGCGATACGAGCAATCCAATTGAGCCTGATGATTCCCATTCTCCTGGGCAATCGCTATTGCCTGTTGAAAAACTGCGATCGCCTGTGAGTGTTGTCCCAGTTGAGTATAAGCCGTACCCAAATCTGCCAGTATGGTGGTTTCTGGAGCTTGCTCACCTGACTCACGCCAGACTGCAAGAGCTTGCTGAAAAAAATTAACACTCAACTGAATTTGATTGTGTTTGTAGTGTAATTCCCCCAGCGCATAAAGCGTTTTGGCTTCCTCTCGCAAATTACCGATTTGCCTAGCCAACATCAAAGCCTGCTCACAAGACGCATTGGCTTGAGGATAATCTCCTTGATTACTGTAAATAGCTGCTAAATTTCTGAGTGGCATGAGTTGCGCATCTGCGCTGCCAAGTTTTTTAGCCACTTCAATTGCCCGTTCATAATTCAAGGCTGCTTCTTCCAGTTTACCGGACATCACATACGTCACACCCAGACGGTTGAGAACATTGCATTCTCGATCTGCATCAAACACGTGATACACATCAGCAGCCTGAGTCAGGTACTCAATTGCTTGCTGATATTGCTGTAAGTCTGAATGGAGTGAGGCTAGGGTTTCCAGTGATTTTGCTTCATCTTCCCGATGATGAATTTCTTGGTAGATGGCGATCGCCTCTTGTATGTAAGCGATCGCATCTTGATGCTGTCCTAATCTTTGATATGAAAAGTGAAGATTATACAGAGCATCTGCTTCACCTTTGCGACTTTCCTGGGGAAATTCCTTGCGAACATCTACCTCCCGATAAAGCATTAATGCTCGTTGTAAAGAATTGAGGCTATGTTGCGTTGAGCTTGTGGACTGAAATGAACGAAAAAATGGGCTAGAACTGAAAAACCCCTGTGAGAGCAACTTATCTGCCTCGGTTTTTTTCGCTGCCGTTTTATCAGACATGACACTTCCTCTCGCTGATAGAAGTATGGATTTGCAGTAATATCTTTATTCTACTTCCTTGACCGCATACCCGCTTTGTCGATCAAACCCAACTCCAGATTACTTGAGAACCCAAGTTTCCCGGATTTGTCTATCAACAAAAACAGAAAACCCCCAAACCCTATTTCTAAAATGGTTTGGGGGTTTTCTTCCTAAATCCAGTTCAAATTACAACTTACTCGGCTCGATCGCCGGAGCACGCAGAGACACAGTTTTATCCGCAGCAGCCTTCGCCACAAGCGACGGCACAGAATCGCGCAACTTTGCAGTCAACTGTAGAGTAGTCGCATCATAAACCTGAGTCAGCATCTTCGGATACAAACCAATGCCAATAATCGGCACTAATAGAGCCGCAATAATAAACACTTCTCGCGGTTCCGCATCCACCAATTCTTCGTGTTCCGCCAATTCCTTATTCTCAGGGCCGTAGAAGATTTCACGCAGCATAGACAGCAGGTAAATCGGAGTCAAAATCACCCCGACAGCAGCTAGAAATACCACGCAAACCTTAAACACGGGATTGTAAGCATCGCTCGTTGCAAAACCCACAAACACCATCAATTCTGCTACAAAACCGCTCATTCCCGGCAAAGCTAAGGAAGCCATAGAACAAGCAGTCCACATTGCAAAAACCTTACGCATTTTCTTCCCGACACCGCCCATTTCGTCCAGCATGAGCGTGTGAGTGCGATCGTAAGTGCATCCTACCATGAAGAACAAACTCGCCCCGATTAAACCGTGCGAAACCATTTGCAGCATTGCACCGCTAATTCCCAAATCGGTAAACGAAGCTATCCCGATCAGCACAAACCCCATGTGCGAAATCGAAGAATAAGCAATTTTCCGCTTCAAATTGCGCTGAGCAAAAGAAGTTAAGGCGGCGTAAACAATATTTACCACACCCAAAATTACCAAGATGGGTGCAAAGACAGCGTGAGCATCGGGGAGCATTCCCGCATTCATCCGCAGCAAAGCATAGCCGCCCATTTTCAGGAGAATTCCTGCTAGCAACATGTGGGCGGGTGCGGTTGCTTCGCCGTGAGCGTCAGGGAGCCAAGTGTGCAGTGGAAAAATTGGCAGCTTGACGCCGTAAGCTATTAAGAAACCTGTGTACAGTAGCAATTGTATATTGGTGCTGTAATCTTTAGCTGCGATCGCCCGCATATCGAAAGTCACAGTATCGCCGTAAAACGCCATCGTCAGCCCGCCCAGCAAAATAAACAGCGAACCGCCTGCGGTGTATAAGATAAACTTAGTTGCTGCGTAGAGGCGCTTCTTGCCGCCCCAGATTGACAAAATCAGATAAATCGGGACTAATTCCAGTTCCCAAACCAGGAAAAAGAGCAACATATCCTGCACGGCAAAAACTGCGATTTGGCCGCCGTACATTACCAACATCAAAAAGTAAAAAAGCTTCGGTTTAAATGTGACCGGCCAAGCTGCTAAAGTAGCCAGCGTAGTAATAAAACCTGTCAGCAAAATCAGGGGCATCGATAAACCGTCAGCACCCACCGACCACTTCAAATCGAGTTGCTGCACCCAAGTATAGCTTTCTACCAGTTGCAAATCTGGATTGCTGAAGTCGTAATGAGTGTAAAAAGCGTAAACAAGTAGGGCAAAATCGATCAAACCCACAATTAGGGCATACCACCGCACCGTCTTGCCATCCTTATCGGGAATTAAAGGAATCAGCAAGGACGCAGCAATGGGAAACAGAATTGTTGTTGTTAACCAAGGAAAGTTAGCTGTATCCATTGCGTTTTAAAATGATCCATCAGTTATTAGGTTTAAACACCTTTTTGCAATTTTAGCCTAAATTTTATACTTTCTTTATACGGAACAAATTTTTTTGCTATTCTTTGGACAAATTATCCGATCGCAACAGTGAATTTTAATAAAAGATTTATTTCTATTTGCTAATTGTCTAGGGTGAGTTATTGAGCTAATACCATTTCTTCAAATATCTCCTAGTGGGGATACGGCAATGCCCAAAGCGTGTAAAATTGATCCCAACATCTGCAAGTCCGCCAGTCCGCCAGAGGTTGAAACCCCTGGCTAATAGCGAAAGTCCTCTCAACAGGACTAATAGATATCTCCAAAAAAGCCAGTATTGAACAGGCTTTCGGGCCTGTTCCACAATCAGAGGTTTAAGGAGTTCTTCAGTCCTCATAGCGAGGACTTTAGCTTTGAGACAGGGAATGAATTTCCTGTCGGACTATGGGTTTTACCTGTTTGTTGACACTAAAAGACACTCCCGTTTCCCTACAGATTTAACCGACTCCAGAAACGATCGCAAAACCCAGAACAGCCACAAACACAATCAGGGCATAAAATTGAGCGCGACCGCTCTCAAAGTATTTCAAACCTTCGCCGGTAATTAGCGTGACCAAACCGGTCAGGTTGACTGCACCATCGACAACCCGCAAATCAACTTCCATGACTTGCCGCGCCAAACGGCGGCTGCCTTTGACGAAGAGAAAATCGTTGATATCGTCGAGATACCACTTGTTGAGGGAGAACTCGTAAAGCGGTTTGATTTTTTGGGCGATCGCACTTGCGTCAATTTTACGGCTCAAATACATCAGAGAAGCCAAAGTAATGCCCAGCAAAGCAATACCTACAGAGCTCCCGCCCATGATTAGAAATTCCGTCAAATTGAACTCAGCAGCGTGTTCCAAAACTTCTTCGAGAGACTCGCCCGGAGCGCGAACAAACTGCTCGAAATAATTGGCAAACGGCGTACCGAGAAAACCGATAAACACAGAAGGTACTGCCAGCAACACTAACGGCAGAGCCATTGTCAGAGGAGATTCGTGAGGCAAATGGTCGTGCTCATCGTGACTGTCGCCAGTTGATGCCAATTCCTTAACGTTCATCGCTCCCGGGCCAAAAACAACCCCGGGTTGCAGGAGTTGCCGCTTGATGGCGCTGTCATTGCCCCGGAATTCGCCCTCAAAGGTGCTGAAATACATTCGGAACATATAAAACGCGGTCATCCCGGCCGTCAGCCAGCTAACAGCCCACAAAGCGGGATTTGCTGCGAAGGCGCTGGCGAGGATTTCGTCTTTTGACCAAAAACCGGCAAACGGCGGAATTCCGCAGATTGCCAAATTTCCGATTAAGAAGCAAGAAGCGGTAATCGGCATATATTTCCGCAACCCGCCCATGACTCGCATATCTTGAGCGAGTGCGGGGTTGTGGCCTACAACTGCTTCCATCCCGTGAATGACTGAACCTGAACACAGGAACAGCATCGCTTTGAAATAAGCGTGAGTCATCAAGTGGAAAAGTCCGGCACTGTAAGCGCCGACGCCCATTGCCATCACCATGTAGCCGAGTTGGGAGATGGTTGAGTAGGCGAGGCCTTTTTTGATGTCATTTTGGGTAATCGCGATCGAAGCACCCATAAATGCCGTAAAACAGCCGGTGCAGGCGATCAAATTCATGACTGCCGGCAGCCCTTCAAACACTGGGTACATCCGAGCGATCAGAAATACGCCGGCGGCTACCATTGTCGCGGCGTGGATTAAGGCCGAAATCGGTGTCGGGCCTTCCATGGCGTCTGGCAGCCAGACATGGAGGGGGAATTGAGCGGATTTGGCTGCTGGCCCTAAAAATATGAGGACGCCGAAGATTGTCGCCAGAGTTGCGCTGAGGGCGCCGGATTCGACTAAGGAGTGCAGGCGTTCGCCCATCACGCTAAATTCAAAGCTGCCCGTGGCCCAGTAAATGCCGAGGATGCCCAGCAGCAGGCCGAAGTCGCCGACGCGGTTGGTGACAAAAGCTTTTTGGCAAGCGTCAGCAGCGGGTTTGCGATCGTACCAAAATCCGACTAGCAGGTACGAACACATACCTACGAGTTCCCAAAAAATGTAAATCTGAACGATGTTCGGACTGACTACGAGACCCAACATCGAGGCGCTGAAGATGCTCAGGTAGGCGTAAAAGCGCACGTACCCGTCATCGTGAGCCATGTAGCCGTCGGTGTAAATCATCACCAAAAAGGCGACCGTGGTGACGATCGCCAGCATTACCGCCGTCAGCGGGTCGATAATATAGCCCATATTCAGCGAGAAGTCGCCTGCAGAAGCCCACTGAATAGTGCGGGTGTAGGGTGCGTGGCCCTGTAGTTGACTCCACAGCAATGCGAAAGAGAGTACCATTGACCCTCCGAGCGCGGAGACGATTAATATCGCATTCGCTTGTCGGAGTTTGTTGGTTGCCTGGTTAAAGGTGATCAAGCCTAGACCTACTAGCATTGCGCCTGCCAGCGGCAGGACTGGAATCAGCCAAGCGTATTGATAAAGCAGTTCCATGACTGATAGGTAGTTTAAAGTTTCTACTAGATATTGCCAAAACTGTAAACAATTGTGACACACGCCTGCGCGACTGGGCAGAAATACTTGTTGTAATTCTCAAGCATTGTCGATCGACAATGCTTGAGACCTACTGAATATTTTCCCGATCGAGCCGATCGATCTAGTTCCCCTTAAATTTCTACCAAAATATAGATTCACAAATCCAGACTGTCTTGGACGGACAGGAATCAAGAAACCGGGTTTTTTAACCTATACTCTCGCGCTGCACCTAATATTTTTGTAAAAAACTGTTTCTGCGTTCAGGACTGCGAGATTTGGCCCTGGTGGTGGCCGATCGACAAATCAGGAATTGCTTCTGCTTTCTACCTAAAAGCCGAATAACTTGCAGCCGTTACCTGTTAACTGCTTCCGGTTGCAGGCGTTGAGCTCGGGAAGAAAGTTGAGTCACCAGCATCCAGGAATCGAGAGTCCGCCGCAGTTCCTCGCGTCCTTGGTAGTCTTCCAATCTAAATCGAACTTTATCGCCTTCAAACAAAATCAGTGTGGGCAGACTTGTCAGCCGATAAGTGTGGGCCAACTTGAAACATTGATCGGCATTCACCCCAACCAGCTTGACTTTTTCTGCCCACTGTGCCTCAAAAGTCTTAAGCGTGGGGTCGATCGCGCGGCACAAACCGCACCAAGGAGCCGAAAAGTGGACTAAAACGGGGGTAGAGGCTTGAAACACCTCTTGTGCAAAAGTGCGTTCGCTAACCGACAACACCATGATCCCTCAAAATTTAATAATTTTTTTTCTATCCTAGGGATCATGCTACCAGTATATGTTCTTAGTTACACGCATCAAAAAAGGATGAATTTCCCACAGCAGGCCCGTAAAAATGACTACACCTACGTAGGAAGGGCGCAAAAACTCAAGCAAATCAAGGGTTTGACGCTTTTGTAGGATTGCCGAAAATGGAATTATTGAGGTTCGAGATTTGATGGTTTCAAAGGATTCTCCAAAACGAGCTTGAAGTCGTCTGTCGCCGTGCCACACTCCGAACAGGTGGTGAAGTACCAAACCGATGGAAGTGACGAGGGTAAAGCTAGTGCCAATCCACAGGGTGTGGGCAATGCACCAAATCACCTGTCCCACCATTTGCGGGTGACGGGTGATGCGAATGATGCCAGTTTCGTAGAGGTGAACTTGGGGCTTTTGGACGGCGGCAATTTCTAGGAGGTTGAAAGTTGCTGGGTACAGAAACAGGAAGGAAATTGCCGAAAGTATCCAAACTGCGGGTTTAACTCCGGGTACTCCCTGTACTTGCCAAAGCTGCAGGCCGTCGTAGCGGTGGTTGAAAAAGTAGACAATCAGAATGACGGCTAGCGGCAAACTGACAAGGGCAAACAAAACCCGGTAAAGTCTCGGCCCGATCAGCTTTTCACCTTTGGGCCGGAGGGCTGCTAAACCGCTGTGGGCGATCGCAAAAACCAGTAACAGGCCCAGAATAACTAAGTGGGAGTCGAGCGCCAAATCGATCGTCATTGCAAATATTAAGAAAAGTTATTGATTCTCGGCCAATTTGTGTCACAAAGTATCTATGGGAGCATTCAGCGGTTATCAGTCAGTTAACTGTTCACTGTTCGCTGTTGACTGTTGACTGTTCGCTGTTCGCTGTTGACTGTTCGCTGTTGACTGTTCGCTGTTTGCTGTTCGCTGCCTACAGTCAACAGTCAACAGTCAACTGACAACTGACAACTGACAACTGACAACTGAAAATTTAGATATATGTCTGACCTTCCTTTCACTTTAGACCAGTTACGCATTCTCAAGGCGATCGCCTCTGAAGGAAGCTTCAAACGCGCCGCGGACAGCCTCTATGTATCCCAGCCAGCAGTTAGCTTGCAGGTGCAAAACTTAGAGAGACAGTTGGACGTGCCGCTGTTTGACCGGGGGGGGCGGCGGGCGCAACTGACCGAAGCCGGACACCTGCTGCTGAGTTACGGCGAGAAAATTTTATCGCTTTGCCAGGAAACTTGTCGAGCTCTAGAAGACTTGCAAAATCTCCAAGGCGGTACTTTGATTGTCGGCGCTTCTCAAACAACCGGGACGTATTTGCTGCCCCGGATGATCGGGATGTTTCGGCAAAAGTACCCGGATGTAGCAGTACAGCTTCACGTTCACTCGACTCGCCGCACGGCGTGGAGTGTGGCCAACGGGCAAATCGATTTGGCAATTGTTGGCGGAGAAATTCCTACCGAACTTGTAGAAGCTTTAGAAATTGTTCCTTACGCTGAGGACGAACTGGCTCTGATTCTCCCTCCATCTCACCCGATGGTAGAACAAGAAACTATCCAAAAAGAAGACCTTTACAAATTGCAGTTTATATCCCTCGATTCGCAGTCTACTATCCGTAAAGTAATCGATCAGGTACTGACTCGCTGCGGCATTGACACGCGCCGCTTGAAAATCGAGATGGAACTAAATTCGATCGAAGCAATTAAAAATGCCGTTCAGTCGGGGCTGGGAGCTGCTTTTGTCTCGGTTTCGGCGATCGAAAAAGAGTTGCTCATGGGTGTTTTGCACAAATCTCAAATGGATGAAGTTGTAGTAACTCGGATTTTGTCGCTAATTTACAACCCCAACCGCTACCGTTCTAAAGCTGCCGAGGCTTTCAGTAATGAAATTTTGCCTTCCTTTGCTACTTATTCCACCATTATGGAGAAGAAAGAACCTCCGGCGCTCGATTTGGGATTCATAGAAATAGCAACTCCCAACTCGGCGGGAAATTAATCTATTAGGTCGCCTGTTGTTAGCAGTTCGCGGTTAGTTGAGAAATTGGAATCTGATTTAACAATCGCTTTTTCTTCCCTCTTCCCTCTTCCCTCTTCCCTCTTCCCTCTTCCCTCTTCTTAGCAAACAAAAATGGAAGTTTACTGCACCCGCCCGGGCTGCCCGCGCCCTCAAAATTATTTTCCCGACCTCGATGACAGTTCGCTGCTCAAAACGGTGCAGCAAAAATTTTGCACGACTTGCGGGATGCCCCTGATTTTGAGCGGGCGCTATTTGCCCGTGAGGTTGTTGGGTCAAGGCGGTTTTGGGGCGGCATTTTTGGCTAGAGACCGTTATACTCCGGCGATGCGGCAGTGCGTTGCTAAACTTTTGCAGCCGTCGGCAAGTCTGACTCCGCCACAGCTAAAAATCGCTCAAACTCTGTTTGAACGGGAAGCGGCGGTGCTGGAAGAACTGGGAAACGAACATTCGCAAATTCCGAGTTTGCTGGCTTTTTTTGAGCTGACTGTTGCGAGTTTGCAGCCGGGAAAAAACGATCAGTTGTTCTATTTGGTTCAAGAATTTATTGACGGTGAAAATTTGGAGGATGAACTAGCTGTTAAAGGCAAGTTTTCGGAGACCCAGACGGTGGAGGTGCTGCGGGAAATTTTGAAGGTTCTCGATTTTGTGCACTCTCGCGGTTCGATTCACCGGGATATTAAACCTGCTAATATTATGCGGGGTAAAAACGGTCGGCTTTATTTATTAGATTTTGGGGCTGTTAAACAAGTAACACAAAGTGTTGGGAGTGCAAAAGCTTCGACTGGGATTTATTCTTTGGGTTATGCTCCGCCAGAACAGATGAGCGGGCAAGAAGTTTATCCGGCAACGGATTTGTATGCTTTGGCTGTGACTTGCATTACTTTGCTCAGCGGTTTGCAGCCGGCGGAGTTGTTTGATAGTTACAGAAATGAGTGGAATTGGCATTCGCGGGTGCAGGTAAGTTCGCGTTTGGCTCACGTTCTCGATCGAATGTTATTATCCGCTCCCAGCCAGCGCTTTCAATCGGCAGCGGAGGTGGAAGCGGCTCTGAAATACAATTCTCAACAGCCTACGAGGGTCGTGACACCGCCGACAGTCAGGACTCCGACTCCCCTACCGACTCAGCAGCTACCGCCGACTCAGCAGCCTCCTGTGCCTGTTCCTGCAACTCCTCCGTCTGGCCTGCAACCTTCGCCGAGAAGGGCTTTTTCTATTTGGGAGGTTTTGGGAGGGGCGGCGTTTACGGGTTTTGAGGGTGGGTTGCTGGCGATCGCCCTGACGAGTTTGCTGCCGTCTCCAGGCTTGAGTGTGGGATTGTTGGGTACGATCGTGGCGGGTTTGATTTACGGCCAGTACCGCAGGGCGATCGAACAAACTGAGATGTTGATTATTGGTGCAGGTACTCTGGCTTTGCTGTGGTTTTTCCCGGCTTTGCAGACGGCGGCAGTTGCGATTTATCCTAATTCTCCGATCACTGGCGTGTTGTTTGTGGGATGGTTGGGTGCTTTGGGGGCGATCGCTGCAACAGCTATTTTTCGGTTGATTTATAAGTTACTTTATAATATTTTTTAAGCCGATAGTTAATGACTAATAACCACATTTATGGAGTCAGAACCCGTATTACAGCGTATTCCACGTTTGTGAAGTGTAGGGACTAAGGCCAAGCCGTGTCCCTACCACAATTAATTGTAGGGACTAAGGCACTCGCCGTGTCCTGACTGTGGGTAATATTAATTCCGATGCTACCGGAGTTGATATGACCGATGACTAATGGCTTTTTCAGTCTTGCTGGGTGGTAAACTGGCGGGCACCGATTAAAGAAAAGGCGATCGCAGCCACTAACAAAATGGGGATGCTGTACCAAGGAAACTTGGCCAGATCGTAAGCAGCGGCTCTCAATCCAATGCTGGCATAAGTCAGCGGCAACAGATAAACTATTCCTTTTAGGGCTACCGGCAGCGTTGTTGGGTCGAAAAATGTTGCTCCTAAAAATGACATCGGAGTTATCAGAAAATTGTTGTACAATCCGACTGATTCGATAGATTTTACGGTTAAACCTACTATCACTCCCATGCCCGCAAATACAGCAGAGTTGAGAATTATTACTAACAAAAATAGTGGATTCAGAAAGACTAGCTTTTGAGTAAACAAAACTGCTACTAAAATTACCGAAACAGAAGTCAGCATTCCCCGCAATATTCCTGCTAGCATTTTGCCCGCGTGCAAAGCGAGGGGGTGTACTGGCAGCAGCAGCAATTCCTCAAATGTTTTAGTATAAAGGCGTTCGCCGCAAATCGAAAATACTGTGCCGGTAAAACTTACTGTCATCGATGAGAGTGCTACCATTCCCGGCAGCATAAATTCTAGATAATTGCCGCCAATTGCAGGTTTAGGCAAGGAACTTCCCAACCCGAAACCAAAAGCTAAAATGTAAATTATTGGGGATACTAAACCAGCGGCGGCAACTGGCACGATTCTGACTCGCAAATCTAACCATTCTCCCCAAAACACGGTGATTGTGTCTGTTAATATAGTTGTCAGCGATGTTTTTTTCATGGTTGGGCGAGGTAATTTGAATAATTGATATCAAATCCTGTCAATTAACCATCCGGTTTGGGGCAGGGCGGGTTTACAAATATCCAGGATGTGAATCATAGATATTGGTGAACCCGCCCCTACAGGAATTACAGTCAATCATTACGGTGAATTTACGGGACTTAATATGACATCTTTATAATTATCAAGTTAAAAGGTTAAATAATCAAGGCTGCTGCACTGTTCTATTTTCGTTTCAGTTAAAGGCAATTTACCTAATTCTACTTTTTCCGGTTCTCGGTTCAACCAAATTGCTTTTAATCCAGCGGCTTTAGCGCCGCAATAATCTGCTTTGAAGCTGTCGCCGATATGCAACACATTCTCTGCAAGGCAGTTGTGCTTTTGCAAAGCAGCGGTAAAAATTTGAGAGTCGGGTTTTGCTGCACCAACTTCGGTGGAAATTGTCACTGATGTGAAATATTCAGCTAAATTTAGTGCTTTTAATACTGGATAAATTCTGGAATCGAAATTCGATACTACTGCTAATTCAATTCCTTGTTGCTGCCACTTATTTAATGCTGGGAATACGTCGGGATAGACGAACCAAGGTTCGGCGCTGGCAAAATGAGCGTAGAGTTCGGCAAAGAATTTGGGAAAGTCTGAAAATTGGTTGAAAACGCCTGCTATTTGAAAAGCTTTGGCGGCAACTGCTTGCCACCATTCAAATTCTAGCTGGGGAATTTTTGCTAATTCTATCCCTGGAAATGCCATCGGAATTGCTGAAGCAAAGCTTTGGGAAAATGCTGCATTTAACTCTTGACTATTAACTGTTACTCCAAAACTATTGGCTAATTGTCGGTAAACTTCGCCGACGCTGCAGCGAACGTCAAACAGTGTACCGGCGGCATCTAAAAAAATAATTTTGGTCATTGTCAGTTGTTAGTTGTTGGCGGATTTATCACACCGGAATGATTGGCAATATTGCCCGCAGGTTCAAATCGACCGCCTAAATATTTGGCGAGGAATTCTTCGGCGATCGCATAAAAATGCAGGCGATTTTCCGGCCGCGCAAATCCGTGTCCTTCGTCTGTATACAGCACGTATTCTACAGGTTTGCCGGCTTGCTTCATGGCATTGACAATTTGCTCGCTTTCTGCTAATTTAACTCGCGGGTCGTTAGCACCTTGGGCGATGAGTAAAGGTTTCTGAATTCGATCGACAAAAGATAAGGGCGAGATCGATTTCAGAAACTCTGGTTCTGTTTCCAAATTGCCCACGCGGTGATACAGACTTGCTTTTCTCGGTTCCCAGTAAGGGGGAATAGTTTGCAGCAGCGTAATCAAATTGCTTGGCCCGACAATATCGACGGCGCAGGCAAAAACATCGGGACTAAAAGTCAATCCCACTAAGGCGGCATAACCGCCGTAGGAACCGCCCATAATCGCAATTTTATTCTGTTGGGAAATTCCTGTTTCTACCAGCCAATTAACCCCATCTAGCAAGTCGTCGTGCATCTTAGCGGCCCATTCGCGATTGCCGGCATTGAGAAAGGCTTTGCCGTAGCCGGTGGAACCGCGAAAATTGATTTGCAAAACGGCGTAACCTCGGTTTGCCAGCCATTGGGCTTGTGAGTTGTAACCCCAGGTATCGCGCGACCAGGGGCCGCCGTGAACCAGCAAGACTGTAGCTACGGGTGTTGAGACACCAACCGGTTTTGTCAGGTAGCCGTGAATGGTTAAACCATCTCTTGCGGTGTAAGAAATGGCTTCCATTGATGATAGTTGTAGCCCTTCGAGTTTGGGTTGGTTGCTGAACAGAAAGGTGAAAGTTTTGGAAGCGCGATCGTAGGTATAGTAGTAGACTGGGCCGTCGTCTGTCCTGTAAGCAATTAGCCAAGTAGTGTCGGCGAGGTTGCGGCTGGTGAGGTCGAATTCGCCGGGACGGAATTTGCCGATCGCCTCAAAATCCTCTGCTATGCTTTGATCTAAAATTTGCCACTCTTGCTTGTCTTTGTAGAAAGAAACCGCCTGAATCTCTCGCTTGGTGGGGTGTATCAAAATATCGCCGACATCGTATTCTGGGTCCGAGGCGATCAAACTTTCTTGCTTGGTTTCCAAGTCGAGTGCGATCGAACGTTTGGCGTTAGCATCGTGATTGCCGATGATGTAAAGAATTTTGCCGTTTTCTGAGAACATGACGGCACCGCCTTCGTCGTCTGGGCCCCAGCTTCGCAGGCTTTCCCAAGACTTGTCCGCAGTTTCTCGAAATAGCAATTCTGTACTGCCGTCGGCATTTGTGGCTGTCGCCGCCCGCACTTGAAATTGGGCGTCAGCAATCCAAGTCCAACCCATGATGTTACCGGGGTTGTCGGTGTCGAGTTCAACGGCACCGTTTTGCAGGTTGATGCGGTAAACATCGTGTTTGCGTCGATCGCTGATGTTCATTTCCACTAAAATTTCATTAGGGAAGTTGCGGTCAAGGGCGATCGGATGAGCTCGAACACCTTGAAATGGTGTCAAGTCGCGAACCAGATTTGACTGGATATTGACAGAGAATAAATGCCATTTTTCATCACCATCAATATCTTGCTGATAAATGAGTTCTTCGCCGCTGTAAGTCCAGAAAAAAATGCGGATGCCCCGTTTTTTATCGGCTGTCAGTTGGCGATCGTCTGCTTGACCGACGGTACGCAATTGCACTTGCAAGACGTTGTTTTCGTCGGGTGCAATGTAGGCGATATACTTGCCGTCTGGTGAAAGTTTGGGGCTAGTTTTTTCGGGGTTGCCGAACAGAATTTCCCGCTGAATTAGGGGCGGAAGTTCGGTTTTTGGCTGTTGAAATGTTAAATTTTGCATTTTTTATTTGGGCTAAGATTCTCTAGCTGATGGACTCGCCCGCCAGTCCGCCAGTCCGCCAGGGAATGAATTCCCTGTCTAATAGCTAAAGTCCTCTAAAAGAGGACTGAATAATTCATTAGACATCTCCCAAAATGAGGTTTTTGTCTACATACGGCAAGGCTTCCCAAATTTTCTTAGGAGATGTCTATTAGTCCTCTTTTAGAGGACTTCAGCTTTGAGGCAGGGGTTTCAACCCCTGCCGGACTGACGGACTGAGGGAAACAGCCTTAAATTGACACGCCTTGGGTTTTTGGAGTGCCCCTACGGGTATCGATCGGGGGTGTACTTCATAAAAGTGGAATCTGCTGTATCTATTTGAAGAAGCATCGATTAGCTTTTAAGCAACTCTTGAATCGGCTTGCTAATCCAATTGAAACCAACTTTTAGTTGATGCTCAAATGTTGGCATCCGATAGAGATAGGCTAGGCGGCGAGCAATGTGTGCTAGTTGTCCGTCGAGTTTAATTCCTAAACCTGCGAGGGTCGCGTTGTCTATTCCTAATGTCATCATTTCTCCTAGCGGCTGATAGCGGAAAGGAAGTAATGGGCGGCCGGTGAGGGAGGCCCAAATGTTCCAGGCGGTGTAGTCAGCTTGCTGGAAGGCTGTTTGGGCTGTTCCGGGGACTTTTTGATTAGTTGCATCGTGACATTCCGCTAAGTCTCCCAAGGCAAATATGTCTGGATGGTCGATAATTTGCATTTGCGAATTGACTGTTAATTGACCGCGGCGGTTTTGTTTTAGGGGTAGCGATCGCACTGCTTGACTAACTTGAGTTCCTACTGTCCACAATACTATGTCTACAGGGAGAACATCTACTTGTCCTTTGTAAAGTAAGGAGATTGTGTCCGATCCGATCGCCTCTACTTCTGTTTCTAGGTCGATCCACACTTGCCGTTTTTCTAAAGCTTTGCTGGCGGCTTCGCGATTAAACTCCGGTGATGTCTGCAGAATCCTGTCGCTTTGCTCGACTAACCGCACGCGACCTTTGTCTCCGAGTCGATCGGCTAATTTACAAGCTAATTCTACTCCCGAATAACCGGCCCCGACGATCGCCACCCGAATTTTGTCGGTGTTGCTGGCTTCTAAAAATCGCAGTCTTTCTTCTAAGCGGTAGGCGTCGTCGAGGGTGCGAAACGAGTAAGCGTATTCAACGGCACCCTTAACCATATCTAGAGGGGTTTCGCCGCCTAAAGCTAAAACCAGGCGATCGCACGGAATTTCTGGCCCGTCGTGCAACTGCACTCGTTTTTGCTCCACATCAATGCCGGAGACAGTACCTTGACAAAAGCGCACACCTGTGTTTTGCAAGAGTTCCGCAAACGGCGGGGCAATTTCCCAGGTTTGGAGCTCGCCCGTCAGCAGTTCGTACAGCAGGGGAACGAACAAAAATCGATCGCGGCGGTCAACTAGAACAATTTCGGGTTTTTCGGTTGTGGAGAAGGGTAACTGACTCAAGCGCAGGGCTGTGTAGAGTCCGCCGAAGCCTCCGCCGAGAATGCAAATCCGGGGTTGTTGTTGAGTCATGATGTTTTGTTTGAGGGGCTGGTCGGTAGCAAGGCAACTTATCTTATTGTAACGAGACGGCGAGTAGGAGAGGGGGAGAGTCGGAGAGTCGGAGAGTAGGAGAGGGGGAGAGTCGGAAAATGTTCCCTCGAACCTCCAACCTCAACATCCCTGGGTTAAATTCGTTAACTCCGTTGAAGCTGTTACAGAATCCGTTGCCGAACTTCCCTCTTCCCTCTACATCTCTAGCTTTGATTAGCTCTACCTATTAGCCGCCATCAAATTTTCTGAATGTTCGGAGAACTAATTTTGTACTATATTAATTAATAACGCATAATTATGCAAATTAAATTCACTTTTTATACGGTCATCTACTCTAACACTTGCCACCGCACTCACAAGTGAAAAAATCATGCAAATTTCCTCCAATTCTTCTAAAGTTAAGAACGGCGATCGCAATAACGGAGACGGCCCATGTTTGTTAAATAGCGAAGAACGATATAAAAATTTAGTAGCTAATATTCCCGGTGCTGTCTACCGCTGTACCTGCGACTTTACTGCCGACGGGGGATTAACACGGACAATGGCGTTTTTGAGCGAGGCTGTTCAAGAAATATCAGGCTATCCATCTTCTGATTTTATCAACGATCGCGTCCGTTCTTTTGCCAGCATTATCCATCCTCAAGACTGCAAAAATGTGGATGCTACTGTCAAAAAAAGTGTAGCAACCAGAAATCCGTACATCCTTGAATACCGGATTGTCCGGGCTGACGGCGAAATTAGCTGGGTTTACGAAAAAGGCAAAGCTGTTTGCTGCGAGGCGGAAGAGGCTAGAGGAAAACAAGAGGAACAAGGGGAAATTGAGGGCTTTTTGTCGGCTGTGGTTTCGCCGGTATCGCCGGTGGCAAATTCTCTGTCTCGGGTTGTTTATCTCGACGGAGTGATTTTGGATATTACTGAACGAAAGCGAGCTGAAGAAAACCTGCGAAACACTCAAGATTTTCTGAATGCGGTACTGCAAAATCTGCCGATTAGCGTCTTTATTAAAGATGCTGTAGAGCAAAAATTTATTTATTGGAATACTGCTAGCGAAGAATTGTTTGGCTATTCCAGCGATGAAGTTATCTTAAACAATGCCGCTGATTTGTTGGAATCAGAGCAGGCAAATTACTTGCAAGCACAAGATTTAGAAGTGTTTGCAACGAGAAAAGGTATTGATTTGCCAGAAGAAACTATCCAACTTCCGCGCCGGGGAAAGCGGATTTTGCACACTAAAAAAGTTCCTTTGTTTGACGATTCGGGCGCGCCTAAGTACATTGTGGGTATTGCTGAAGACATTACGGAAAGCAAAAAAACTGAAACAGAATTGTCGCGGTTGGCTATTGTGGCTCAAAAAACGCAAAATGGTGTGATTATTACTGATGCTCAAGGCTGCATTGAATGGGTAAATGAAGGATTTACTCGGATTAGCGGTTACGTGCTGGCAGAAATGCAGGGAAAAAAACCGGGTGATGTACTGCAAGGCCCTCAAACAGACCCGCTAACTATTGCTCAACTGCGATCGGCTTTGGCTGCAGGGGTGCCGTTTAATCAGGAAATTTACAATTACAAAAAGGATGGAAGGGGTTATTGGGTGGCGCTTTCGATCGCGCCTATTTATCAAGAAACGGGGGAACTCGAAGGTTTTATTGCGGTGCAAACTGATATTACCGATCGCAAGCAAGCAGAGGAAACACTGAGGGAGAGGGAGAATTATTACCGCTGCATTGTCGAGACGGCTTCGGAGGGCGTTTGGATGTTTGACAGCGAAAGTATCACGACTTTTGCTAACTCTCGGATGGCCGAAATGCTGGGGTATACTGTAGAGGAAATGCTGGGGCGATCGCTATTTGAGTTTATCGACTGCGACTGTATAAAAATAGCTGAAAGTTACGTGAACCGCAGGCGGCAAGGCATTCGCGAACGCCACGATTTTAAGTTTACTCGCAAAGACGGATCTCACTTGTGGGCGATCGTCTCGGCGACGCCGATGTTCGACGGTGAGGGCGAATTTTCAGGTGTTTTGCGGATGATTACCGATATTAGCGATCGCAAACAAGCCGAAGCAGAATTGCGCCAAACTCTCAAAGAGTTGGAATTTGAAAAATTTGCTTTGGATCAATCGGCAATTGTCTCGAATACCGACGAATTCGGAGCCATTACCTATGTCAACGATCAATTTTGCGAACTATTTCAATATTCCCGAGAAGAACTGATCGGCAAAACCCACAGACTTGTTAATTCTGGTTATCACCCAGCCGATTTTTTCAAGCAGCTTTGGTCAACCATCCGCCAGGGAAAGGTTTGGCGGGGAGAAATGAAAAATCAAGCTAAAGACGGTACATTATTCTGGTTGGATACTACGATTGTACCTTGCTTAAATACCAGCGGAGAACCCCATCAATATGTAGCAATTCGCAAAGATATTACCAAGCGCAAACACGCCGAAGAAGCGGTGCAGCTTTCCGAAAGTCAATTGAGGAGTAAGAATCAAGAATTGGCAAAAGCCCTGCGGGACGTGCATAAAACTCAAAGCATGATGGTTCAAAATGAAAAAATGGTAAGTTTGGGGCAATTAGTCGCTGGCGTTGCTCACGAAATCAACAATCCCGTTAGCTTTATTTACGGCAACGTCATGCACGCTGACGATTACTTTAAAGACTTGCTAAAAATGCTGCAACTTTACCAGCAGGAATACCCGCATCCAACACCGGCAATTCAAGAAGAGATAAATGATGCTGATTTTAATTTTCTGCTCCAAGATTTGCCGAAACTGTTAAATTCGATGAAAATGGGAGCCGAGCGAATTCGCCAAATTGTGCTGTCACTGAAGAATTTCTCGCGCTTGGATGAAGCGGAACAAAAACAGGTTGACATTCACGAAGGGATTGAAAGCACTTTGTTGATTTTGCAACACAGGTTGAAAGAAACCGCAGGGCATCCTAAAATTGTGCTGCTCAAAGAGTTCGGTAATTTGCCGCGCGTACAGTGTTATGCGGGACAGTTGAATCAGGTTTTTATGAATATTATCGGCAATGCAATTGATGCTTTGGAAGAGGCAATGGAAACCGGAAAGTGGGCTGAGGGGGAACTGGCACCTATTCCTTATTGTCCTTCGCCTACGCTGCGGATTTGTACGGATGTAAAGTACGAACAGGATGCTTTGATGCAGGGAGATCCTGCTATTTCTGATGTTTCGAGGCGGCATCCTTCTCATATTGTGATTCGGATTGCTGACAACGGGCCGGGGATTCCGATAGATGTTCACGAAAGGTTGTTCGATCCGTTTTTTACTACGAAAGAACCGGGTAAAGGTACTGGTTTGGGGCTGTCTATCAGCTATCAAATTGTGGTGGAAAAGCACGGCGGGCAGCTTAAATGCCATTCCGCACCGGGTCAAGGCACGGAATTTGCGATCGAGATTCCTGTAAGGAAAAGAGTTAGTTAGTCAGGTGCATTTTGCACCTGACAGTTAGCTCATCAGGTGCAAATCGTGGAATAGTTAGTGAATAAATTAGGAAGTGATCACATGAATTACAACGTAATTTACGACGGAAATTGCAATCTCTGCGTTACCTTGGTGCAGTTACTCGAAAACTTAGATAAAGGCCAAAATTTTGAGTATATTTCGATGCAAGATTTAGAGCAATTAAAGCGCTTTGGGATAACTTCTGCTGACTGCGAAATGGGGATGATTTTGATAGATGCGGAGAATCCAGAACGCCGCTGGCAAGGCAGCGATGCGGCGGAGGAAATCGGACGGATATTGCCTGCTGGCGAGGTGTTTGTGGCTGCTTACCGGGCAATGCCGGGGATGAAGTGGATGGGCGATCGCGTGTACGAACAAGTCCGCGATAACCGCTATACTTTGTTTGGCAAGCGATCGACAACTTACAAATCTGTTTATCCGGTTGGCTGTAGGTCGATCGACAATTGCGATAGTTTGAAATAACTCACACTCAAGCACCATTGTCAAGAACAGGCATGATGCCTGCTCCACAAAAATTAAATTTTATTGTGGGCTGTTGCTCCGACGCCGCCTCTCAAGGGATTATTAGAAATGGTGCCAGATCGTTGATATCAATTTACTTAGGATGTGGCGTCAAATCCCTGCTACAATCCCTGGAACTTAACTATTAAACAAACCGAATATCTCGCGGCAAAAGTGTTTGAGCTTTTCGGCAGACTCCGCAGCGGGTTCGGTTGCACCGACAAAACCCCAATTTTCCACGGTAGAAAAGCGCCACTGCTGACCAGTATGATCGTAACCGGCTGCCTCAACCCCGATCGCCCGCCGATATCCTTCCACCGGATCTTGGTAAAATCGGATTTGAATCAAGATGCTGCGGCTTTGCAACAAGCGGCTTCTACCGGGAAAATGGAAGCCAATGTCGATCGAATCTGGATCGACAAGTTCTCTGGTATCCTCGTCATTCATCCAAGGTTTCAAATCGACTTTTGCATCCGGGAATTCGGACTTGAATAAATTAACAACAGCAGCAATTTTGCTGGCAACTTCTATATTTCTGGCTTGTTCGGCAGCGTTCACTCGCAAAACTCCTATCAAATACAGTTATTACATGATTTAGATAACAATGTAACTGCATATTTACAATACTGCCGAATGTAGACTGTGAACAGCGGACTTTTTAAGACACAATTAGGCATTGACAACTTTCAAAATTTGTGTTACGGCTTCTGAGTCCGTGCTATCAACCGAAAAAACCCGGTTTCTCGCAACCATCCTAAAATCATGAAATTACCAAAAGAAACCGGGTTTTTGCCCCCACGACTATCAACCGAAAAAACACCGTTTCAACCGCCGAGTCCCTTAATTCCAAGGAAGTGCGATCGCAAATTCCGAACCTTCTCCCAGCACCGATTCGCAAGTCAGTTTACCGCCGTGGGTTTCTTCCACAATTTGCCTGCTGATAGACAGCCCCAAACCCGTACCTTTTCCTACTCCTTTGGTAGTAAATAAATGGTCAAATATTTTCGACTTCACCTCCGATGACATCCCTTGACCGTTATCTTTGATTTTAATCACCACGCTGTTGCTATCCTCGGAGACATGAGTGATAATGGCGATCGTATTCGGTAAAGCTTCAATTTCCGCGTAAGTGCGACCCTGATTGAATTCGTCAAAACACTCGATCGCATTTGCCAGCAAATTCATAAATACCTGATTCAGTTGCCCAAAATAACATTTAACGGGCGGGATATCTCCGTATTCTTTGATAACCTTAATCGCGGGGCGAGTATCTTTAGCTTTCAGACGATACTGTAAAATCATCAAAGTGCTGTCGATGCCCTCATGAATATTTGCTGACACTTTATTGGCACTGTCAGCGCGGGAAAAAGTGCGCAAAGACTTGCTAATATTGCGGATGCGCTCTGTACCTGATTTCATAGATAAAAGCATTTTAGGCAAATCTTCGATCAAATATTCTAAATCAATCTCCGACACTTTATCCTGTAATTCATCTCCAGGATTAGGAAATTTTTCTTGGTAAAGTTGCAAGCAATCAATCAAATCTAAGCTCGCCTCAGCAGCAGCATCAAGATTGCCCGCAATAAAACCAAGCGGATTGTTAATTTCGTGAGCAACCCCTGCAATCAAGTTGCCGAGAGCCGACATTTTTTCGCTTTGAATGAGTTGCAGTTGCGCCTGTTGCAGTTCATTGAAAGATTTTTCTAACTGTTGAGATTTATCTTTTTCGCGCGCGTACAAACCAGCATTTTCTACAGCAATAGCAACTTGAGAAATTAACACTTTGAACACTTCTACTCTCTCTGCTGTAAAAGCTCCTACTGTCAAAGCATTTTCTAAATAAATTATGCCGCGCCCCTGAGATTGATAAATAATCGGCAAACAGAGAATTGATTTTGGTTGATATTTCTGAATGTAGGTATCTACATTAAAAGGTTCGGCAACAGTAGCATTGTCTAAAACCAGATGATTTTGACTGCGGTGTACGTAATTAATCACACACCGGGGTATATCTTGACAATTTTCTACGGGAATAGACGGTAAAAGTGTCACTTTATCCTCCGCATGAGTGCCAGTAGCTTCTATGCAGAGGATATCGTTTTTCAGCAGCAGCAGCACTACTTTTTGAGCTGCCGCATTTTCTAAAAGAATTTTGATTAATTTTGTCAACAATTTTTCTAGAACAATTTCACCGTTAATGGCTTGCGCCGACTTAATAAAAGTAGCTAAGTCTAAGAAATCGCCTAAACTACTACTGGTAGTATTTCCAGTGGTAGTGCGGGTGACATCGAGAGTTGGGGTTTGAATTGTGCGCGTCTGTGCTGCTAAGAAAGGATGTGTTGATTCTAAGTGTTTAACTTTAGCTATGGCTCCCCAATGGATATATCCATAATAGGCTTTAGTCAGATATGCTTGAGAAACTATCTCTTTACCCAAAGCTTGATAAAATTCTCCTGCTAATTCATAGGCTAATGCTTCCTCTTGAATGTAACCGTTTTTGGCTGCTCCATCAATTGCGCGATCGTACAAATCCATTGCTTCGGTATTTTGTCCCAAAACTCGCGCTGTTTCCGCTGCTACCAAGTCGTATTTGTGTTGATAATTCATCGGAGCATGAACAGCCCATTTTTTCATCTTCTTTTGGTTTTGCAGCACTTTTTCCAAATATTGCTTTTGTTCCCCTTTGCCCGTTGCTGGATACAAAGCTATGATACTGAGAGAGGAGTAAAAATTATTCAGAGCAACCACATCAAATCCGGCTACAGACTCCTCATGTTTCTCAAATAACCTTGAATTTTCTAATGCTTGCGCGTAGTTTCTGAAGATAAAATTAAGCTGAGTTTTGGCCTGATAAACCAAACCAACTAAAAAAAAGTTTTTACATTCTATTAAAATGGGGAGCGTTTTTACTTCATTAAATCTCTCACCGACTAAATGACAGGGATCGACAGCTTGACCGCGCAAATTGAGGGCTGTCTGCCTGCCTATACTTATATACTGTACAGCCATTTCAAGTTGAGATTGCTGCATTAGTTTCATATATTTACCAGTCTCCTGATCCACCAAATCTAGAGGCTCTCCTATCGACAGTTTGTTTAAGCAATATGCACCTATAGCATAACCAGCAAATTCCAACTCTCCAGTTTCCATCCCAGTTTTAAAACCTTCTTTGAGATCGCCTAATCCTGACTTGAGAGGGGCTTTCCAGTGGTGAATAAAAGAACCAAATGTTGCATAAACTCTACTTTTGATTGAACGGGAGGGAAATTTGTCTAACAGCCTAATTGCCAGTTGACCGAATTGGTATGCCAAACTAATGTCCCCTAGCTTGCACATAACTACGCCATAATAAACGTAGGCAATACTTGCATAAGGCGAATTACCGTATTTAATACACAGCTTGACCATCCTAAATGCCAGCAGCGGTATCAGTGGGGGTTTGGCCTGAATAGCACTGCTGAGAATCCCCGATAAAATCCGCATGGCTGCTTGTTTTTCGGGATCGATCATTTCTGGCAAGTTAGCTAAATCCTCAATTCCTTTCAATCCTAAGCTCAATTTGGTATTACTCAGTCCCGCCACAATATTTAGCGCGTTGGGATTTTGAGGAAAAGAAATGCCTAATAGTTTCAGCACTTCCAGTCCTGTATTGAGTGCTTCTACCACTCTATTTTGAGCGTTATAAGACTGGATTTGAAGTTCATAAACATTCACTTTTTCCAGTAAGCTTTTAGATTTTTGCAGTACAATATCAACCATATTTTTTGAATCTTCATAGTTGATGTTTAAGTATTCAGCTTCTGCAGTTGACTCGTAAATTGCTAAAGTTAAGTCATAGTGGCTTTGCCAAGAATCTGCAGGCAATAATTCCATAGCAACCCGCAAATACCTAACAGCAGCTTCATACGCAGCAGCCGCTTTTGCCTTGCGTCCAGCAGTTAAATTTAATTGTGCCAACTGAGTTTTTTCTGACTGTTGGCTAATCGTGTCAATTCCGACATTCAATTGATTGACGATATCAAAGATGTTTTCTTCTAGCTTGTCTGGTGGAGTATTGTTTAACAGTAATTGACCGATTTTTAAATGAGTGGATTGCTTTTGGTCTTCGGGAATTAGCGAATATGCGGCTTGCTGAACGCGATCGTGCAAAAATCTGTAACTAACCCGCGAAGTGTCTAACTTGAGATTGATTGATTCGGCTCGATCGAAAACTAAAGGAATGCGATAGGCATCGCTCAAGGGCAGAATTAACCCTGCTTGCAAAGCTGAATAAAGTTCAGTAGCTGTAGTATTAGCTGACTTTTCGCTAACAAGTGACAGCACATCTAGAGCAAATTTATCTCCCACGCAAGCTGCTAGCTTCAACACTTCTTGCGTGGGTGCGGGCAGCTTTTCAATGCGAGAAGCTACCAGTTCCACCACACTTTTATCGGTGATTCCAATGGCTTGGATTTCATCTATACTCCAATACCAGCCATTTTGACTTCCCTCATTTGTAATTTGATTAAATTCAAAGTTTAAAAGAGAGTCTTGATAAAGTGCTTGGAGTAGTTGCGTCAAGAAAAAAGGATTGCCACCCGTTTTATTCCAGATTAACTCGGCTAGATTTGTTACTTTTTCTGTGCAAGTGTTAAGTGTTTCAGTGACTAATTCCGTCACATTTGCTAAATCCAGCGGTTGCAACACGATATTGTTGACTATTGTACCAGTTTTTTCAATTTCTTCTACAGTCTGAATTAAGGGGTGGGTCGGACTAACTTCATTGTCTCGATAGGCACCGATTAGCAACAAATATTCTTGGTCGGGGTCAGTTATCAGTATTTGCATCAACTTTAATGTTGCTGAATCTGCCCACTGCAAATCGTCTAAAAAGATAACTAGGGGGTGTTCTTTTTGGGCGAAAACGCGAATAAATTCTTTGAATACCCGATTGAAGCGATTTTGCGATTCTACAGGGGCGAGTTCTGGGACTTCTGGCTGTTTGCCGATAATTAATTCAACTTTGGGAATTACGTCGGCAATTACTTGGCCGTCTGTTCCCACGGCTGTTAAAATTTTAGTGCGCCATATTTCTAATGAAAGTGTACTTTCTGTTAGCAATTGCTGCAGCAAGGAGTTAAATGCTTGGATTAATGAGGCATAAGGAATGTTGCGTTTTAATTGGTCAAATTTGCCGCTGATGAAGTAACCTTTTGACCTGGTAATTGGTTTGCTAACTTCGTTGACTACGGCTGATTTACCGATACCTGAGTAGCCTGATACTAGCATTAATTCGCTTTGATAATTGGCGAATTCTTCTGTATTTTGGTTGGGTGGGAAAGATGCGGGTGAAAAAGTTTCTGCATAGGGGCGGGCGGGTTTTTCTGTATTTCGGTTGGGTGGCAAAGATTCGGGTGAACCCGCCCCTACACGTTCAAATGCTGCTAATATTTCGTTGACTTGTTGTTCTCTACCGTACAATTTTTGAGGGATTAACAATTGGCTGAGAATATCTAAGCGTCCGGGGATGAAGTCGGCAATTTGTCCGGTGGCTTCTAACTGATGCAAACAAATTTCTAAGTCTGCTAACAATCCGGCCGCACTTTGATATCTATCTTCGGCATTTTTTGCCACCAATTTCATCACTATCTCAGAGATGGCGACAGGTATTTCTGAATTGATTTGATGGGGATGTATTGCTTGAACTGCGATGTGGCTGTAAACTATTTCTAAGGGGTCGTTGCTGCGGAAAGGCAATTTTCCTGTCAGCATTTCATATAATGTGATACCAAGGGAATAAAAGTCTGTGCGGTAGTCGAGGGTGCGGTTCATTCTCCCGGTTTGTTCGGGTGACATATAGGCTAATGTGCCTTCGACTGAGTTGGGATTGTTAAATTGCGGGTTTTCTTTGTTGAGTTTTGTAGCAATGCCGAAGTCGGTGATTTTTACTTGTTTTGTTTGCGAGTTAATTATGATGTTGCTGGGCTTGATGTCTTTGTGAATAATGTGCTGAAAATGCAGGTATTGTAACGCTTTGACTATTTGGATGGCGATGTTTAAATTTGCTTGCAGGCTTAAGGTTTCTCTTTCCAGCAGTTTTGCGAGGGATTCGCCGCCAAAGTCTTCTAAAACGATTCCTAATCGGTGGTCAAATGTTTCAATACTGATGGCTTTGACGATTTGTTCGCTGTCTAAATTTTGGCGGATTTGATATTCGTGTTTGAGCCTGGTAATGGCTTCGAGGGTGGGATATTCGGCTTTGAGGACTTTCAGAATTGCTGCTGGCCCGTCTGTCGGTGTTTGTCCGCGATAGATGATTGTTTCGACGCCTTCGTGCAGAGTAATATTGATTTGGTATTTGGAGAATTTCAACATAACTTGAATTATTAATTACAGGCTCTAATTTTTATTAGATTAACACTACTTGAGCTTGATTAGCTGTGATTCAGATCGTGTATTTTTCGCTCCCAAATCACACCGAAGATACACTAAGTGACAACGCGGCAGTGTTCGCGGGTGTCAACAAAAATCTTAAATATGTAATATCGGTCTTGTGTGTGAGTCCAGAATGATTTCGCTCCGCCCTTTTTAAGGGGATTGGAGCGATCGCACTGGGCCTAAAACAGGCAATTGAACGGGTTCTCAATCGATAACAACCGTAACTTCACAGATAGTTGAAAGTGATTCTGGATCTGGTAAAATGCGGACGCGGGCGAATTTTAAACCGCTGACTCCTTGCAGCGATTCTACCATGCCAGTCTGAACTTTTGGTTCAACCCAACCTTCGCGAGACAAGTAGCGCAAGTATTGTTGGTACTCTTCCCATTCGTCTTCAGTTGAATAAACGACTGTCAACATCCCCGACTGGGTAATTCGCTCTTGTGCGTCCTTATCCACGGCTTTTTCGATGCGCTTTTTGACGAGTTCGTAGCGGATGTCGCGGGTGCCTTTTACGTCAAACATTTTTTCATTATTTTCGTTGTGAAAAATGTCGATCGTGGTATTCTGCACTAAGACTAAATGTGCGAGTTCCATGTCAATTTGAGACTCGGCTTGCAGGCGAAAAACTGTGCGGCCGCAGTCGCAAATTGCTCGCAGTTGTTCGTACCGCAAACTGTGCAGGTGAAATGGGCTGAATTTGGGGTCGATCGATTTTCCTACATAAATCATGTGATCGATGCCGTCGGTGCATTCGATGTCGCAGTAGTGGGGAAGAATTTGCTGCATTTTTTCTTGCCAGCGGGCCCAGGTTTCTTGGAGTTTGGTGCTGATTAGGTTCAGCATTTGGTCGTAGCGGCTGCGATCGCTGTAAACGCATTTGTGTTCGTTTTCGCAGGCTGCTCGGTAAGCTTCAACGGCTACCTGAACTCTGGGGCTGCACTGCACAAAATAGTCAAAATATATTTCTAAACGCTCGTTTAAATACTCGGCTGCTCGCACCTCCATATCGACTGTTACTTTTTCTTTTAAATGCTGGATGTAGTCAAGCAAGTCGAGCCGCAGTTGCTCGCCGAGGTGGGTAGTTTGTGTTTCGCAAACGGCATCAGCTATGACTAAAGCTAAGCGGAATTGTTCGAGCAAATCAGTTTGAATGGCTCGGTTTCTTTCGTCGCTAGAACCGCGAATGTCCGAAATTCCGTACAGCGGATGAACGTCAGCAAATACGATTGTTTCTGGGGGCAGTCCCCAACTTCGCCTTTCTGCTTCTTGGGCGAACCGCCACTCTACTGCGGGGTGGATGTTGTGAATGTGAGTAAACCGCTCTTGGATGGCTTGCCGCAGGCCTGCAATGAAGGCGGGAATGAGTTCTTGGGCGTGTTGAGCGTCAATGCCGTTGAAGTGGTTGGGCCGATCGCACAACAGCCCCACGACACCCAAAATCCGCTGCCCGCACCCCTCGCGGGTGACAGATTTGACTACCAGCGGTATCAGCAGCATCGATCGAGTCCCCATTTTCCGCAAAGTTCGATCGCACTCGGTTTCGCACTCCCTGCGCAAGTCTGGCACGTTCCAAACTTGATTTGCTGCTGTGGCCTTCAAAAAGTGAGAAGCTTCTAGGGAGTGCATTGAATAAACAATCGGCTGCAAATGTTCGCCGTCTTTTGCAACTAATAGCTGTACGTGGTCGCCGTCTGGGCGCAGCAGCAAAGTGCCGTCAGCATTGAAGAGCGCTCGCAAACACCGATCGATTTTCTCAAATTTGTCTGGCCCCAGCATCGAATCTCGATCGATCAATAACTGAGTCAGCCGCCGAATTTGCTCCTGCACGGTGACATTAAAACCTTCTAGCAGCAGCAAACCTTCTACGCGGTAATTATCCAACTGCAATCGAGCGGCTAAATTTTCCAGTTGATTCGGCTGCATCAGCCAAGCTTCCCGTTCCGCAACAGGCATTAATCTTAAAGAAATATCCGCAAATTCATCTATTTTTGAGTCAATTCGAGTAATTTTTAACTGTTCCGAACCCAGCCAAAATTCAATGAATCTGGGTTCTCGGTGTTTGGGGTTTTTTACACTCGCCGTGACGGGTTCGTCTAGCACCCGCAAAGTGTCGAGGTCAATTTGATAATATTGCTTCAATACCCAGTGCAAAAGGTGGCGGCGGTACAATTGTTCTGCTGTTTTGCCGCCCCAATCCTCGAACAGTTCCAGCAGAGTGATGCTGGTTTCTGCAAACCAACCGTTGGTAGATTGAGTTGCCAAGGACGTTCCCTCCCAACCGGCCAAGCGACAAAATGCCGCGTTAGCGTAACGCAGGGCAAAAGTTCCCGGTTCCATTACTGCGATTAAAACGCGGCGGTCGCCGAGAAATTGAAACAGTCGCTTTAAATCTTGTTTCCACGTTTTCAAGGGTTCAATTTCAGCAGATTGACTGGGTACTTGGCCCGCCAAAGCTTCCAGTAGCTGTTCTATACTTGGTTCGCTGGGCAGATTGTTACTGTCTTGCTTTGTTGGGACTATATCTGTCGCTGGCAGTGATTTTACGGAGTTGTTGTTTTGATGGGAAGACGATTTAGGAGTAGACATGAGTAAAACACCTGAAAGCAGTGAATTTGGCCAAAGAATATCAGCGATCGGCGATTATGGCTTTGTCAAGAACTTAGATCCTGTTTGTAAAGTTGGTGTGTGGGTATCGGAAACTGGGTTTTTTCTCTGATCGTGGGCTCGCGGGACTTTGACTTTTATTCACAAACAACCTCTCAGTCTCGACGTTATAGGTGATATTAACGTGTTTACCACCTGGTGGGTAACACCCATTATAAGCGGTAGACAGTAGCGGATAGTGTCAGCAACTAATGCTATTTGACTCAGAATCGAGATATAGAGCAGCTTTGGGTTGAATGAGGCACAGCCGTGGTAATTGGGAATTGGGAATTGGTAATTAATAATTGGTAATTGGCAATTGACAAGCAGGTTAGTTGCCACTAATAAGCGAACAGAATTGCGATCTAAATCAAAATATACTTGCTATTTGCCTCGACAAGAATTAACATATGTAAGACAGCTAACATGATTTTTGGAAGAACATAGTTATGGTTTTAACGATTAACAATCTCATCGGGGATTTGACGGGATTTCCTGTATTTGCTGGGGGCGGGCCGCGTTTTTTGGGATTCGCTACACCAGATGAAATTGATGTAGAGGATGGAAATTTAGCGTCTTTTCCCTGGGGAGTTTGGGGACTCGACGGCAACGATACTATAGGAGGTTCGTCGGATTCCAACGAACGTCTTTTAGGAAATAACGGCAATGATATTATCGGCGGTGGTGGCGGAAATGACATAATTTACGGCGGGAAAGATGACGATCGCCTGGATGGAAATGATGGCAACGACGTAGTTAGGGGGGACGCCGGAAATGACCTGATCTTCGGAGGGTTGGGGAACGATATCCTCCGGGGAGGCCAAGGAGACGACGATTTAGACGGCAATGACGGCAACGATTTCTTAGCGGGCGATCGAGGAGTTGACGTGCTCACGGGAGGCTCCGGTGGTGATATCTTTGTGCTCAGAAGCAATGATGAACAATTTGGAGTCAATGGAGCCGATGTCATTACAGATTTTAGGTTTGAGGAAGGCGATCGCATCGGTTTGACTGACGGTTTAACAGAACTAGACCTCCTCTTCACTGACAACAATCTGATCGCTTACGACAACGACGGAATTATTGATGATATGGTGATTATCAACCAAAGAGATGGACGGATTTTGGGGATAGTTTTAAACACCAACAGCTTTGAAATTACTGGTTCATTTGAACAAGCTAGTCCGTTTGCATTGGCAGTTAACGGTTCTCAATTCCAGTTTTTGGCTTAGTTATTTGTAGCGAATTAGACTGGCGATATATCTAGTTCCTGGTAGGAGACACGGCAGTTTTGCGTAGGACACGGCAGTGCCGTGTCCCTACAGATAGCGGGCAATCTATCTGTATGCCACCGGAATTTTGCAGAATTGATCTTAAAACATTTATCCCTTTAGATATTTTTTCTCTTAATCTCAAAGTATAAATTAAAACTCGGGAAAGTATATATGACTCACCCCAAATTAACTGCACTCCCGGAACAGCGGTTGATTTTGCCGCTATCAATGACTTGGGAACAGTTCAAAGCTTTGGATTCCTTGCTAGAGTATACTCGCAGTGTTCGCTTGTCTTACCTCGACGGATATGTGGAAATTATGACACGTTCGTCGAAAAATGAAACCATTAAATGCCTGCTGGCAGGAATATTAGGTCAGTTTTTTTTAGAAAAAGATATTAGTTTTACACCGACGGGCAGCGCTACACTCCAAGGGGAAACAAAAGGCAGCAGCAAGGAACCAGATTTATCTTACTACTTTGGCGAAGACAGACGGCAGCGAGAAACACCCGATTTGGCGATCGAAGTTGTTTTTACTAGCGGAACTATTAATAAACTGGAATACTACCGCAGATTTAACGTAACGGAAGTTTGGTTTTGGGAAGACGGAGTGTTTGCTATTTACCAACTGAACTCAGAGGGTTACGATCGCGTTTCTCGGAGTATGCTGTTGCCGGATTTGGATCTAGAATTGCTGGGGAGATGCCTGCAAATGTCGGAAGAAAAAGAAGCTTTGAAAGTGTTTCGGGATACAGTTAGAGCTGGTTAACCTAGAAGATATACAAATAAAATATGGCAGAGTAATGCCGGCAATGGTGGAAATATACGAAATGTACGAAATGTCATAAAAAGCGAAATTATCTGCAAACATCCAGGGTTTCTGGTTTTCATAAATTTTATTTTAATCTATACTATTCGGAGTATAAAAAATCTTACTCTTCAGCAATCACCTATGAATAGGGATTATTCGCGCTTGGATTCCCTCACCAGCATCCTAGCCGGAACAGTAACGGTAGCAGGAATAGTTGTTTTTGCATCAGCACCCGTTTTCGCAAAAACTCCCCAAGAAATTGCCAAATTCGCTGAATCTGTCACCGTTCAAATTAATGGAACAACTGGTCTAGGTACAGGATTTATTATTGCTAAACAAGGTACAACCTACACTGTCCTGACAGCTAACCATGTTGTAGATGATACCAAAGCTACCTATACGATTCGCAGTTATAGGGGAAAAGACTATCCAGTAACCCGTAGTGTATTATTACAGAAAGGCCAGAATGCTCCCGATTTAGCAGTCGTAACATTTAAGAGTACGGAATCTTATCCTGTTGTAACTTTAGGCGATTCCGAACAAGCGACAGTTGGAACAGAAATCTTTGTGTTTGGTTATCCAGGTATTCCAGATAGCAGAAACTACCAAAAAGAGCGCAATTTTGAGTTTGTACCAGGTTTTGTTACCAGCCGGATTTCAAGTCATCCCCAAGGGTATAATTTGCGCTACAATACTGTTACGAAAGGGGGGATGAGTGGCGGGCCTGTATTTGATGCTGAAGGGCGTGTTGTTGGGATTCACGGAGAAGGCGATCGCGATTACGATTATGTCTTAGATACCGACAGCCGAAAAAGTGTCACGGGTTTAGGCTATAATAAAACAGGGTTTAATTCAGCAATTCCTATTAACACTTTTCTAGCTAAATTATCGGAGGCGGGCTTAAATCGATCGGCTCTTTTGATAAATACCTCTCCAACTGCTACTGCACCTCTGAAACTGAACAATCCGCAAGATGCTAAGACTTATTATGTTCGAGGTTTAAGTCGGTTTGACAAGGGAGATTTGTCAGGGGCTATTGCCGATTTTAACCAAGCAATTCAAACTCAATCAGATTATTCTGAAGCTTATTTCTATCGAGCCCTCGCTTATTTCGATTTGAGACAACTGCCCCAGAGTATCGCTGATTATAGCAAGGCGATCGCCCTCAATGCCGGTTATGTTGACGCTTACTACAATCGGGGGCTGGTTTTATCAGCATTGGGAGATAAACCGGGGGCGATCGCAGATTATACTCAAGTCATCCGCTTGGATAGAAACTTTGCAGCAGCTTACAACAACCGAGGATTGGCGCTTTCGGACTTGGGCGATCAAAAAGGGGCGATCGACGATTTCAATCAAGCGCTGCAAATTAATCCCGGTCGCGCTAACACTTATTTTAACAGAGGATTAGCGCTGTTTCGTATTAATAACGATCGCTCTGCCTTAGCTGATTACACTCAAGCGATTCAGCTCAATTCCAATTATGCTAAGGCTTATGCTAACCGAGGCATTACTTTAGCGAGAATGAGAGATACAAAAGGGGCGATCGCAGATTTGCAGCAAGCTGCCCGTTTATTTAGGGCTCAAGGAATGAACGATGATGCTCAAAAAGCATTAGATTTGATTGGTCAACTGCAAAGGTAGTAACCTTGATGATATAATAGACTATAATATTGCAATTAATCCTGTAGGGGCGGGTTTACCAACAATATTTGACACAAACAAACACGTAAAATAAACCCACCCCGCCCCATCCATAAGGTAGGGGCGGGTTCACCAACAATATTTGACAGAAACAAACAGGCCAAATAAACCCGCCCCGGCCCTATTCGTGGGTGGGGGCGGGTTTATAAATACCTTGGATGTGAATTAGAAATCTTGGCGAACCCGCCCCTACAGGATTTTCGTAATGCTGATTTCTCCCTAAAACCTCACCGTTACCAAAATCACCCGCCGAGGCTGATCTTCCGCTTCAATAGTAAACTCAACACGCCCAAAACCTTTCGGCCCCGGTTCAACTAAATCGTAGCGAGATGTCACCGTACCCCCGGCTGTATTGTATTGAGCAAAAACAGCACCGGGATTCCTCCCAGCAGACGCATCCGCATCTCCTCCCCAAGAACTCAAATCATCCAATCGCGATCGCGTTGGCAATACAGAAGCCGCGATTTCTGGAGGTGTAAGTCTTTGATCGGCTAAGACTTGTTGAGCGTTATGAATAGCGCACATTGTCGGCCCGGAAATTTTGGCATCGCTATACTGATCTTCCCACTTTTGTACGAAGCCAAAGCCAACATTTGGGCCGACTCGATCCTGTCTTTGCCGCCCCCACAGCCGACTGGTATCTGATGCAAAATTAGAACCGCTGCCTGTCTCGGCTAATTCGGTTCTTTTGCTAGTAAAATTGCGGTTGACAAATTCTTTGTCGGCGGTGCGAATAGCATTGGCTGCCGCTGGTTCTATTTTAGTGCTAACATTAGTATTGCCTTGTAAGATTGGTGATAGAACACCGGGGATGGGCTGTGCTCCACAATATTTTTGAATACCGTTAAAAACGCGATCGGCTGATAAGGAACTAATCGGAAATTCCAGGGAATAAGCTTCGGCAGGTTTGGGGAAAAAGATGCCGGATGTTGCGGAAGCAGCAAAAGAAGCGCCACCCCAGATGACGATCCGATTAAATTGACGGCGGCTGATGCTCATAAATTTATCTTCTCCCTGGAGAGCTAGCACCTGGTATAATGTGGAACCAGAAAAAGTAGTACCATCCATCTCGACAATTTGTTGCTCTCGAACAATTGATATCAATAGCTAGGCTTTTACCATTACTAACATCGACCAGCATTGTATTTATCTGCCCAGCTTTCCCTACCTGGGAAGCTACTTGATTTCCATCCACATAAACATCTATTTTCGCAGGGGGGGCGCTATCCTGATCCCTAACTCCATACTCTATTCGGAGAGAGGCGGGCCCCCCAGGCAGTCGGCATGTGATACCTAAAGGTACTGTTTTCAAAATGCTGGTGTATATTTGTCGGGCTATGGAAACATCTGTACTTTCGGTATAATAAAGATACCCCCATCTCTTAATACAGTTCAGGTCGAGTATATAAATTTCGCGCTGGGCCTGTGCCACTTGTGCGCCAACTGTCGCTAAACTAAAAGACAACACCCCAGCCGAGAACAAACCGCTGAGCCACCGCACTCGCTTCATATAAATATCCTGCTAATACCTTAATCAATTAATATAAAGGATGAGCTGTGTAGGAAAAGTCCTAACTTTAGATAGATGACAACATCAAAAATGTCACAATTGTACGAAATGTCAGGTATAATGAATGGCGTAAACTCCAGCTTCTCCCTAATCTATGGATATTGCCGAAGTTTTGACACTGGCAGATGAGCTAATTTTTGCTAAGACGGGAAAGCATTTAGATTACGTGCAAGAAGCTATCCTGCGGGGAACCTTACAAGACACAACTTACACGCAAATTGCTCAAGAAGTTTACTCAAGTCCAAGTCATGTCAGAAATGTCGGATCACAACTTTGGAAAATACTTTCTAAACAATTAGGAAAAAATATTACTAAAGCAAATTTTAGGACTGTATTAGAGAAGGGTATAGTTTATAATTATCAATCAACTATTGTTGAAAATATAACAGGTGAGAATGTAACAGTTAATAAAAACCTTAACGTTTGTCGTGAAAAAGTGCGATCGCCCACTTCACCCCAAAACCCCCAACCAACAGCAAAACAGCCCCGCATCGACTTAGGCGACGCACCAGAAATCTCGACATTTTTCGATCGCACATCCGAACTTTCCACCCTAGAAAACTGGATTTTAGACCGCACCCGTCTCATCACCATCCTAGGCTTATCCGGTATTGGCAAAACCGCCCTGACACTCCAACTAATCCCACAAATTCAACAGGAATTCGATTGCATCATCTGGCGAAGCCTCCACAACACGCCACCGCTGGCATCACTCCAAACCGACATAATTCAATTCTGTAGGGGCGGTGCCCCCGTGCCCGCCCCCTCCGTGCCCGCCCCCGAAGAAAGGGCAACCACGGGGGGATTGCCCCTACAATATTTACGATCGCACCGCTGTCTGATCGTCCTCGATGATGTGCAAACCATCTTTAGCAGCGGACAACTAGCAGGAAACTACAAACCAGGCTATGAAAACTATGGCGCATTCTTCAAACAAATCATAGAATCATGCCACAACAGTTGCCTAATTTTGCTCAGTTGGGAAAAACCCAGAGAAATTGCAGCATTAGAAAGCCATCAGAAAAATTGTCAAACATTGCAACTCAATGGTTTAGGCGAAGCAGCGCGAGAAATATTCACAGAAAAAGGCTTAGCAGAATCAGAAAAATGGTCATACTTGATAGACCTTTACCGAGGCAATCCCTTGTGGTTAAATATAGTAGCCGCTGCAATTCAAGACTTATTTAGCGGCAATATTTCGGAATTTTTATCGTATGATAGCCTAGTTTTAGGAGACTTAGAATATTTATTGCACCAACATTTTCAGCGCTTGTCAGACACCGAAAAACAAGTAATGTCCTGGTTGGCAAATCAAATCAAAGCAGTCGAAATATCCAAAAAGCCAGCCCTGCTGGAATTATCTCCTTCAGAATTCCTGAAATCCGTCGAATCCTTGAGACGGAGGTCATTAATTGAAAAAGTCCAAAAGGGCGATCGCACCCTCTTCACAGTCCAACCAGCGATCGCAGAATACATAAAAACTCACATCTTATAGCAGTTTTAAGAACAGGCAAGATGCCTGTTCCACAATAGATGAATTTTAGGGCAGCAGTTTTAAGAACAGGCAAGATGTCTGTTTCACAATATATGAATTTTGGGGCAGCAGTTTTAATAGCAAGCAAGATGCCTGTTCCACAATATATGAATTTTCTTGTGGACCGTTGCTTCTAGCCCGCCCTGAAAGGATTATTCAAAAATTAGCAAAACATTAATCCAAACATCCGCATTTAGCCTTAAAATTAAAAAGACTGACTAGCCAACAATGCCCTATGTTTGAAGCCCTTGCCGATCGACTCGAATCCACCTGGAAAAAACTGCGCGGACAAAATAAAATCTCCGAGTCCAACATCCAAGACGCCCTCAAAGAAGTCCGCCGCGCCCTCCTGGAAGCCGATGTCAACCTCCAAGTCGTCAAAAACTTCATCTCAGAGGTAGCGGCAAAAGCACAAGGCGCAGAAGTCGTTTCAGGCGTCCGTCCCGACCAACAATTCATTAAAATAGTCCACGACGAACTCGTGCGCGTCATGGGGGAAACTAACGTACCCCTGGCCACCGCCGACTCCGGGCCGACAGTCGTGCTCATGGCCGGTCTGCAAGGAACCGGGAAAACCACAGCTACCGCCAAACTAGCGCTGCACCTCCGCAAGCAAAATCGTACCGCACTGCTAGTCGCAACCGACATTTATCGACCAGCCGCGATCGACCAATTGCTGACCCTCGGCAAACAAATCGACGTACCAGTATTTGAATTAGGCAAAGACATTGACCCCGTAGAAATTGCCCGCCAAGGCATCGAACACGGCAAACAAATTGGCATTGATACCATCATCGTCGATACAGCAGGCCGCCTGCAAATCGACCAAGACATGATGGCAGAATTGGGCCGCATCAAACAAACAGTACAACCCCACGAAACGCTGTTAGTTGTTGATGCCATGACGGGCCAAGAAGCAGCAAATTTAACCCGCACCTTTCACGAACAAATCGGCATTACCGGCGCAATCTTAACCAAATTAGACGGCGACAGCCGCGGCGGTGCAGCCTTATCCGTGCGGCAAATATCCGGCGCGCCGATTAAATTTGTCGGCGTCGGGGAAAAAGTGGAAGCATTGCAACCATTTTATCCCGATCGCATGGCATCGAGAATACTCGGCATGGGCGATGTCTTGACGCTAGTAGAAAAAGCGCAAGAAGAATTCGACATCGCCGACGCCGAGAAAATGCAACAGAAAATGCTCACGGCAAAGTTTGACTTTACCGATTTTCTCAAACAAACCAGACTGTTAAAAAACATGGGTTCCCTCGGCGGCATCATGAAAATGATTCCGGGGATGAACAAACTCTCAGAAGAACAAATGCGGCAGGGAGAAGTGCAGCTAAAACGCACCGAAGCCATGATCAATTCGATGACAGTTGAAGAACGCCGCAACCCCGAACTTTTAGCAAGTTCTCCATCCCGCCGCCGCCGCATCGGCAAAGGCGCAGGCTACGCTGAAAACGACGTAACTAAGCTGGTCAGCGATTTCCAGAAAATGCGTACAATGATGCAGCAAATGAGTCAAGGCAACTTTACAGGAATGGGAGGATTGCCGGGAATGCCGGGAATGCCGGGAATGGGCGGGCCCGGAATGCAGCCCGGTTCCCGCGGCTATATGGGTGCTCAGCAGAAGAAGAAAAAGAAAAAAGATAAGCCAAAAAAAGGTTTCGGACAGTTGTAGAAAGCATCAAACTTATTGCACGATTGTCAAAAATTTGTAGGGGCGGGTTCACCGATAATAATTGCCTAAAACACACAATATCGTAAACCCGCCCCTACCCCGCGCGCGAGTCCTTTAACTCTTTTCTTGTTGCCGAGTTCAATCTAAAAAAAACTGGAATTGAATATGGTACAAATATTTACTGAACCAGAAACAATCTCTATAGAATTGCCAAATGCGATCGGTCTCTTTGTCACCCCAGAACAATTCGAGGCCCTAGCATTGGCAAATCCCGACTTGAGATTAGAGAGAACCGCACAAGGAGAATTAATAGTGAATCCACCCACAGGAGGAGAATCAGGCAATCGGAATCTCAGCATCAGCGGACAACTCGATCGCTGGTGCGAAGTAAATGAGGATTTAGGAAAAGGATTTGATTCTTCTACCGGATTCATCCTCCCTAACGGTGCTCGCCGTTCACCGGACGCTTCTTGGATAAATCGAACTCGTTGGGAAGCACTAACGGCACAAGAACGCAAAGGCTTTGTTCCACTTTGTCCCGACTTTGTAGTAGAATTGCGTGAAGCGAAGCTATCCCGTAGGGAATCGGCCTCTGACAGTCTCTCGCCCCTCCAAACAAAGATGCGAGAATATATTGACAATGGTGCGAGATTGGGCTGGTTAATTGACCCGCAAAATCGGCGCGTAGAGATTTACCGACAACAAGCAGAAGTAGAAATATTAATTAATCCAACCCAGTTATCCGGCGAAGATGTATTGCCAGGATTTGTGTTGAATTTAAGGCGAGTTTGGGGTTAAATTTACGGAGAGATTGCTATGGTACAAACAATTACTCAACCAGAAACCATATCTATAGAATTGCCAAATTCGATCGCCCTAACCGTCACCGGCGAGCAATTCGAGGCTCTAGCATTGGCAAATCCAGACTTGAGATTAGAAAGAACCGCACAAGGAGAATTAATCGTGAATCCACCCACAGGAGGAGAATCAGGCAATCGCAATCTCAGCATCAGCGCGCAACTCGGCAACTGGTGCGAAGCACACGAAGATTTAGGAGAAGGTTTTGACTCTTCTACCGGATTCATCCTCCCTAACGGTGCTCGCCGTTCTCCCGACGCTTCCTGGGTGAGTCGAACTCGCTGGGAGGCACTAACTCCAAAACAGCGAAAAGGCTTTGTTCCGCTGTGTCCAGACTTTGTAGTAGAATTGCGATCGGCATCCGACAGTCTCTCCACCCTTCAAACTAAGATGCGGGAATACACCGACAACGGCGCAAGATTGGGCTGGTTAATTGACCCGCAAAACCTGCAGGTGGAGATTTACCGACAGCAGACAGAAGTAGAAATATTAATCAATCCAGCCGAGTTGTCTGGCGAAGACGTACTGCCCGGATTTGTGCTGAATTTGAGGCGAGTGTGGCGTTAAACAGCTTCTAATTGTGATTTGTCGTTTTTCAAAACAAGCCTCTAAGAACTTTGAATCGCTTGTCTAAATTCGCGCATTGCCTGAAGGTGATTTTCAATATTGATACACCGCGCCAATAGTACAATATCTAAATCTGGCAAAACAAAAGAGCGATCGACCTCTGCATATCCATCAGCCCCCAACGAATACATACGAAGTGCGCCATTTTCCCAAAACCAAACTTCAGGAATTTCCAGGCGTTTGTAAGCTTCCAACTTGTCAATACCACCGCTAGTCACCACCACTTCCACCGCCAAATCGGGAAATTCTCGGTTAGATCCCAATCTATAAGATTTATCAGCTTCTCGCTTCACCAATCCCGATGGACTTTCCAGCGTCATCGAGCCAGTAGGCTGATAATCTATTCCCATTTGAAGCAGATAAAGATCCAGTAGAGAACCAATTCGTTCTTTAACGGTTTCATGTTTTTCTCCCGGCATACGTCTAATCTCCAACACCCCATCTAAAAACGACAGTCTCACCCCCGGGCGTGAGAGAAGTTGTTCAACCACCTTAAACTCTCTCCAACTGAGATCGTCAATTAAGATAGGTTCATCGAGCCCTTCTAACTTTTCTAAAGTTGTCGTCATCCCAACAGCTCCTTACTCAATCCAATCTTAATTATATCTGCGTTCATCAGCGCTCATCTGCCGACATCTGCGGTTGCAATCCCATCTACTGTCCCAAATTTCCCTTATACTCGTCCGGCACAAATTCCGTAACCACTTGGCCCCCGCCACCGTCACCTTTGACAGTCACAGTTTGATTTTTCAACTCTCCCGCAGCCCTCGGTCCAGTCAAATTAAACACCGGATTTAGTTGCTTGTAAACCACATTTCCTTCCGCGTCGAAAGTCTGGTTAGTTAAATACCAAGTTACTCGATCTGTATTTAATTGAGCTTGACGTTTTTCCCCAATTCCTACCACATTTCCCGTCAAATAAAAGATTTTTTTCTCTAAATCTCCGCGCCCCGTATCCCCAGTCATCGTCACCTTTTCTACGCGGTGAAAAACCTTCACAGGCCCGGGCGATATCACAGATTGCGCCGGAAAATTCCAACTCATCAAACTGCTTTCTATTTGCAGCGGCGGGTCTGATGGCATTAACTGAGCGTTTTGCGTCAGCGTCGCAATCTTAGTTTTTAAGTCTACATCTACTTTGTCGGCAAAACCGCTGTCTGTTACTATTTTATCTTTGTATCTATCAATTTGAGTCGGTTTGTCGCTGTTTACCTTTTGTTGCTCCACAAACCACACTAAGTGCTCGGTTCGCAATTGCAAAACCGGATCTTTAACATTTGCCACCACAGAACCGAATAACTCCATCCTCTTAGCCCTACTGAAAACTCGCGCTTCCTTCGCTGAAGCCGTCACCTGTTTGTTCTCTCCCGTCAAATTGTTGCGGACAACTAAAACATCTTCCTTCGGCCGCCACTCTAACTCATTTCCGCGCAATACGACTCCATTTTTCAGGTCTTTAGCGACTATATTACCTTTGAGAAAAACTTGATTTCCTTCCTGAAATACCTGGCCCGTTTCTCCCTGAATGTCGTAAATTTCTTTGCCGTCTTGAAACAATTTGCCCACAGGTTTCTGAACGTTAACTATTTTTTGGTCTTTACTGTAAACGGCATTTTGCGAGTTTACTTTCCAGAACGTCTCGCCCTTTTCGTTTGCTTGTTCTAGAGTTACTTTGTTCAAAGTTAAAGTGCTGTTTGACTGTTGAGCAGTTTTGAGATCCTCAGCTAATTTGTTCTTTTGAGTTTCTTGCGGCACCGCACAAGCACCAATCCCCAAAATCAGTGCTGGTAAAAATAGCAGCACCAATTTTGGGGATTTGAGATTGGGAATTTGGGATTTGAGGTTAATCATTGGCAATTGGTAATTGGGAATGGGAAATGCGAAATTGGTAATAGATAATTCGGTATTGAAAAACACTTAATCAAAAATTAAAAATGTGTCATGCTTTGTCTAAATTTTTAACTTCTAATTTTCAATGATTCAACCCATTAACAATCACCCATTACCTACTACCCATTACCCATTACCAAATCCCTATCTGTCGTCGTGTTCCTCCATCAAGCTCAGACCCGACAAAGGGCGGTAAGCATAATTAGGGCGCGATGTTTTTTGGATGTCGTCCTTAATCATTTCCAAATCGATATAGCGATCGGCTACATTAATCAAACTGTCGCTCGTCATCGATCGCAAACTCACCACCTCAACCCGCACGCCGCGATAGCTCACAGCGTCTACAGCATAAGCCAAATCGCCGTCACCGCTGACCAGAACCGCCGTATCGTAAGACCCCACTAAAGCCATCATATCCACAGCGATTTCTACATCTAAATTCGCCTTCTTAGAACCGTCCGGCAACTGTACCAAATCCTTAGAAATCACCCGGTAGCCGTTGCGGCGCATCCACAGCAAAAACCCTTGCTGTTTCTCGTTAGTGCGATCGACACCAGTGTAGAAAAAAGAGCGCAGCAGCCGCGAACCCGCAGTTAAACGGCACAGCAGCTTAGTGTAATCTATCTCAATCCCTAACTGCAAAGCCGCGTAAAAAAGGTTAGAACCGTCAATAAAAATTGCCACTCGACCCCGGTTTTCGAGAACCTGTTCCGGCGTAAAAAGGTCGTTGCTTTCTATTCTATTCAACATGATTGTTATGCCTCAATTTTTATGAAAGATTGGTAAGGAAATAACTGCTAATTCGTCGTAGTCGGTCATAGCATCCAGAGCGCTGGCTGCCAACTATGAAGGTACTGTTTCCAGGAGTTCGAGCCGCTTAAAAACAGGTAGGGGTTCCCCCAGAGTTTGGTTTGCCGGCAAAGCGCCCCAGGCAGCATGAGCTTCAAAATGCGCTAAACTGTTAACTGTAACCCGATCGTTAAAGTCAATTGAAAAACCTAGCTGTTGATAGATAGCGTTGCTGATATTGGGAATAATCGGCGATAAAAGGTAAGATGCTAGTCTAACAGATTCCAGAACAGAATATAGCACTTGTTCAACACTTTCTATCTGTCCCTGCTTGTACAAACTCCAAGGTGCTTGCACGTCAATAAACTTGTTCCCGGCTCGAACTAATGCCAGCACGGCTTCGCAAGCCTTGCTAAAAGCTAACTCTTCGTAAAAACCCGCTACTCGATCGCCCAAATTCAGGCTCATACCCTTAAGAAGGTTGTCGCCATCCAAGTTTTCTCCCAACACATTTGGCACGCAGCCACCGCAATATTTGCGAGCCATGTTTAGGGTACGATTAAGCAAATTTCCCAAATCATTTGCTAGCTCAGCATTCAATATATTGATAAACCGAGTTTCGTTAAAATCGCCGTCCTCTCCGAACTCAATTTCTTTAAGGAAATAGTAACGCACTGCGTCAGCGCCGTATTTGTTGACCAATTCGACTGGGTTTAAAGTATTGCCCTCCGTTTTTCCCATTTTTTTGCCGTCTTTGGTCAAAAACCCGTGAGCGAAAACGCGGCCCGGCAGCGGCAGACCCGCAGACAACAGCATTGCCGGCCAGTAAACTGCGTGGAAGCGGAGAATATCTTTGCCGATCAAGTGCAGGTCAATGGGCCACCATTTAGATAAAGCATTCTCCAACGTCGGGTCGCTGTCCGGATCTAGCAAAGCTGTGACGTATCCCAGCAAAGCGTCAAACCAGACGTAAATGCTGTGACTGGGGTCAACCGGCACCGGCAGACCCCATGCCAGATTCACTCTCGAAATCGAAAAGTCTTGCAGTCCAGAGTTGACAAAGCTGAGCAGTTCGTTGCGCCGACTTTCCGGCGCGATGAAGCCGGGACGTTCTGCGTACAAGGTCAGCAGTTGGTCTTGATACCGCGACAGGCGGAAAAAGTAGTTTTCTTCGTCGCGCCACTCAACTTCTTTGCTGGTATGGATGGAACACCGATTTCCCGGCAACAATTCCCGTTCATCCTTGAATTCTTCACAGGAGACGCAGTACCAGCCTTGTTGCTGGTTCAAGTAGATGTCGCCGGAGTTCCAGACCCGCTGGAAAAATTCTTTGACAATGTACTCGTGGCGCCGCGAAGTTGTGCGGATGAAGCGATCGTAATGGATAGAGAGTTGCTTCCAAAGCGCCTCAAACGCCGGAACCACTGAATCGCAGTGAGCTTGGGGCGATCGTCCCAAACTCTCGGCTGTCCGCTGAATTTTCTGCCCGTGTTCGTCCGTCCCCGTAACCAGCAAAACAGATTTGCCCCGCAGCCGCTCAAATCGGGCTAGGGCATCCGCAGCCATAGTCGTGTAAGCACTGCCAACGTGAGGTAAATCGTTTACATAATACAGGGGCGTTGTTATCGCAAAGGTATTCTTAGTTTTATCAGTCGATTTCATTGAATGCTAAAAGAAAATTCCCTAAATTTCGTTTCGATCTTAACTCAGCGCTTAACTTTTTTATGAAGTGGCAATCAAGCCAAATTTACTCCAAGTTATTTGCAATTGTCTAACCCGGCTTATCCCCAAAAGAAATATCGCTTTCATATCCACACTAATCTTTTTTACATGTTTTTGACGAACTCTCTAAAATGTCTTAATATTTTGACATTCTGCTGGCTTCAGGAACCCCGAGATCGTCGCTCCCCCATCCTCAATTCCTTTTTTGCAGTCGTGCTCCCTAGAGCCGGCGAACCCCACCCAGTTTGCACCAAAACCCCTCGGTTGGGCTTCTAAACCTGTCACTCGACTGGCACGGTGCGACCACTTTCTGTGAAGGCGCGATCGCTCGCCAGCGCTATCTCAAACCCCCATCGCCGGAAAGTCCGTCGGCAACTCCTGCCAGTTTCCGAGGCGCTTTTGGAGGCAGCAACCGGGTTTTTGACTAAAATCTCTTGTGAAGCGCCATCGCCCGGGATATCAAGAGCCTCTTTCTTTAGTATTTGTGCCTAAGTTGCCAGTTCGTTTCCAACAGCATCGGTATGATTCTCCAACACAAGTAGTCCCGGACGCACAAGGTGTCATCACCTTAGTTTGTTGCCTCAGGAAGAGCGTGAAAGCGTAGCTTTTTTGCCAAGAAACCCGGTTTCTTCATGTTGCCAGTGCGGCCGGGACAGACAATAAAACCCCAAGCCAGTTAAGCTTGGGGCTATCAAATTAGGGTGCATCTAACAAGGGATTATCCGATCGCCCTCGATCCCCATCAGGAAAACTAACTCGATTTCCGCCAATAGCTTCTGACAAATAATCAGCCGCAGCTTCCACCACCGCGATCGCATTTTCATAAACCATCCGCGTCGGCCCCAAAACCCCTACACTACCCACCGGCACCGATCCCCGGCGGTAAGTCGCAGAAATCAGAGTACAGCCGCGAATTGGTTCTAAAGAATTTTCCGAACCAATACGCACCGTTACCCGCTTCCCGGGGGTGTCCAACTCAGGCGATTCAAAAATCAAAGGCCAAAGCAGTTCCTGTTCTTGTTCGAGCAGTTGCACCAGGGTTTGAACTTGCTGCAACTGCGAAAACTCAGGCAAGCGCAGCGCCTCTGCCAAACCGCCGATCAGAATCCGCGTGTAGGTTGGATTCTTTTGGCGGCTGCTCAAAGCAGCCAGCATGGTTCCCATCCACTCAGCGTAGACTTCAAAGTCCCGGTCTAACTCGCTCCAGTCTACAGCCGAGAGTTCCAAGAGCGATCGTCCCCGCAACTTGCTGTTCAAAAAATTCGACAAAATCTGCAATTGTCGATCGACGATTTCGGCATCAGGCGTGTTACCTTCTGAGTCCCTCGGCAACTGCACCAAAACCGACTGAGTTTCGTAGGCATCCGTCACCACGATCAGCATCACCTTTCCCGGCTCTAGCTGCACCAGTTGCAAGTGGCGCAAGCAAGCCATATTGGTTTGCGGTATGGTGATCATGGCTATGTAACCGCTGATAGTGGCCAGGATTTGAGCAGCGCCGCGGAGAGCCGCGTCCATGCGACCGTCCGACCAATTGAGCTGGTCTAGTACCTGTTCCACCTTGCGCGCCAGCGTATCAGACGGCTGAATCAACTGGTCTACATAAATCCGGTAGCCGGAGTCAGAGGGGACTCGTCCGGCCGAAGTGTGGGGCTGATAGAGCAATCCAGCTTTTTCAAGAGTCCCCATCGCATTGCGAATTGTAGCGGGGCTGACGCTGAGGTTGAATTCGTCAGCCAAAGCTTTTGAGCCAACGGGTTCGGCTGTAGCTATGTAGTGGCGAACCGTTGCCCAAAGGATGTGTTGTTGCCGATCGGTGAGGTTAACGCGCACAGATATTTAAGCAGAATTAGAATTGAGAGTTGAAAGCCACTATTAAATGAAAACCTCTGTCCTCTAGGGCGATCGGGCAGAGTTATTTATTTAACATAACAGATTTAGGTGAAGGAAGAAGGAACACCGAAGAAGGCACAGGGAAGAAGGTTTTAACTTTTAACTTGTATAGCAAGCGTCCTGACGGTTAGGAGGTTCTTGATTGCACTTTCTTGATGGGGTCAATTGTTTCTTCACATAGATCTTCTGCTATAAATTTCTATTGGGGAGCTTCGCTTCCCCGAACCGGAGTTGGGCAAAATACCCCATGCCTCGGCTTCGCTTTGCCCAATTCCCTTTAAGTGTGTTCGTGAAGAATATTTTGCAGGTAACTAGCCACTGCATCCGGCTGTTCTACCATTGCCAAATGGCCGCAATCGGGAATCTCGAGGACATTCTCGCCGCAACCTTGGAACATCCAGTGAAAGCTAGCCAAATGCAGCACGTATTTTGGTTCCATAATTTTGTCTTTAGTGCCGGCAATAAAATAAACAGGCTGCTTGAGTCGGGACACAATTTGTGGCAAGAGGTGAATCTCCGCTTCTGTGGTGGAGTCTAATAAAGCCCCCAAAGCTGCCTCTGGATGAGCCGCCACGAAATCTCTTAAACGCTGCCGTCCCCAGGAGGGGCCGATCGAGCGGGCCACAGCATCGCGGGCAAACACAAAATCTGCTAACGGCAAGCGAGACAGCCAGCGGGGACGCATTTTCACTAGCTGCTTGCCGACGGCTCGAAACCGCTCGAATTCTTCCTTAAGATAGATGCCACCGCCTGCATTGATGCAGATGACACCTTTAACGCGATCGGAGAGTTGGCTGGCTCCCCAAAGAGCGATCGTACCGCCTAGAGAGTGTCCCACCAGCCAAGCACAAGATATATCGAGTTTTTCGAGTAAAATTTCCAAATCGCGAGCGTAAGCTGCGGGAGTGTAGCAGGAATTTAGCGGTTCGGAACCTGGGCGATCGCCGCCGTCAGATTGAGAATCGCCAAACCCGCGCAAATCGTAAGTCAGGCACTGATAGTTGGGTGCCAAGCGATCGGTCAAAGGTTGCCAGTAGCGGCGGCTTAACAGCCAGCCGTGGACAAATACCAGAACCGGGGAAGTTGCAGTCGGAGCCGTCAAATCGCAAGCGTGCCGAACCCCTAGGATGTCGATGGTTGCCATAATTTTATCCTATCCCGAAATCAACACACGGGTATCAGCAGTTCGATCCTCTTCGAGGGCTCCGCTAGCGGGCGATCGGCTTGGTTCACCTTTGTCAGGACTGAGGTTTGACCAAAAACCCAGTTTCACCAGCGTAACTGCTATCCCTAAAATCTCTCGCCCAGCAATCTTTGTCGCACCCCCTCAGCGATTTTCTGCCCCAGATACTCGGGAATTAAACTTTCATTGGGCCCCAACAAGTAGAGAATCAGGCGAGTTCGCCCCCGCCAAACCAGCAAATTAGCATTTACCACCAACAAATCCTCTTGCCAGATGGCATACATAACTTTGTAAAAAAGTCCAGGCTGATTATCTGCTTCAATCAGCAAAGCTGGCAAGTGGAAAACCGGATCGACGTAGAATTCAGTTGCCACATCCTCCAAACCCGCGTCTAAATTAAATTCCACCGCCAACATCTCTTCAACCTCAAAATGCCCGGCCAAGGCCTCTCGAACCGCCCTACAGACGTTTTCTGCTGTTTTATCTGCCAGTACCTTGCCACCGCGAGATACTACCAATTTGATAAATACCAGCATGGGCGGGTAAATTTGACCGTACAGACTCAGACTGTGAATTGTCAGTCCGTAAGCCGCCAGCACTCCAAAAATATCGCTCAGTAGAAAAGACTGGTTCCGGTAAGCAAAATGCAGGGCACTTTTGTTACCTTCGGCTCTGATTTCGATAACTGCTTGCCGAGTTTTGTAAAGTTGGTAAGCTAATTTGAGGTTTTGCAGTTGGATTTCGCTGCTGACAAATTGCTCGTAAAACTGCGGAAACGCTCGATTAAAGCGCTTGAGAAGTTCTAGTGTAGATGGTTTTAAACCCGAAGCCATAATTGAGGAGAAGGTGCGGGAGATATACTAGGTATTGACTCTCCCATGCCTTATGGCAATGGGATTTTTGATTTGACGATTCGACTTAAATTGTGCCCGTCTCCTCACTAAAAGCAAAAGTCAAATCTGTCTGCGTACCGATCTCGAGAATGTCACCGTTGCGCCATTCCAGCGGTATTTCGCACCAAGGGTGTAAGTTCCGGCGCGATCGGCGGCACTTAAAAGAAGCAATTCCCAAAATGCCTCCGTCCTGGTTCGGCAACAAATTTTACCTTAAAAGCGGGTTGTCCGGGCACGGGGTAGCAGAACACTCCTACCAAACTTGACGAGAATTAAAAAAGCGCAGATTGAATGTTGGACGACAAATCCCTGTTTTCGGCGTAAGATGAGTGTACCGTAAACTGTTCCTCAAGATGCTACCCGCTATTCATCCCACGCCGATCGGAGTGGTTTTATGTGTCGGGTTCTCTTTCACGTCGTCCAACTTTTACTACCTTAACCGCGCCTGCATGGGTTTTTGGAAAAACTTATTTAGTAGTTCTGAGTCTGCCTCTGTACCCCAAACAGCGGAATTTGAGGAAGATGTGGCTGTTGGGTTAGGCGATCCGCTTTCCCCAACGTTTCGCAAACCCGCCAGCGGCAACGCTCGCATCTTTTTCAGTTGCGATCGGGACATTGACCTCTACGAACTCGAAGAACTTTGTAATGCAGTGGGCTGGTCCCGCCGTCCCCTGCGTAAAGTCAAAAAAGCTATTGTGCACAGCTTCTTAGTCGTCTCTATGTGGGAGATGCGGGGCAGCCAGCGACGGCTGGTCGGTTTCGCCAGAGCGACTTCAGACCATGCTTTTAATGCCACGCTTTGGGATGTGGTAGTTCATCCTGACTACCAGGGTAAAGGCATGGGCAAGGCGCTGATGAAATACATCATTAAAAAACTCCGCAGTGAAGATATCAGCAACATTACCTTATTTGCTGACCCTCAGGTGGTGGATTTTTACCGAAATTTGGGCTTTATGTCCGATCCGGAGGGGATTAAAGGTATGTTTTGGTATCCAGATTAGACGATCGGGTGGGGGTCAGCGTTGATTGGTTGAGCTTAACTAAAGGGGCAAATATTTGACTGAACCTACCTCTTCTTAATCTAGAAAAATCCGTTCTTCTAGATAGACTACTTTAGGTTTAGGCTCTAAACTTCACCCTATAACCTTTGGCTTAAGGGGAATAACCTACTTATTTTGGGATAGCCGACTACCCAGCAGGGTAGGGAATAAACTTTAACTGACTTGAGGTAACTAAAGTTAAGCTCGATCGGGTTTTATAAACTAGGAAATGCAATATTGACGCTGCCAACACCTCCTAGGCCTGTGCCCTGCGGTTCGTTAGGTTTGGATGTATCCCGCAGTACGGCCGTGATCAAAGTGCAATTATTCTGTCCTGGACGCAGGCTAACCAAAAAACCCGATCGATCGTTGTCACGTTCGAGCGTATACGACAAAATTAGGTGCAGACACCGGGTTTTTGCGTCCAAGACTGTTATTGTCAAACCGCACAACCTGAAGACAACTTCGGCGTAGCTGCATTGATAGCTAAAATAAAAAAAAGCTTGACAAGCGAGGGGTTTTGTGAGTTAATGGTGAAAAGATAGCTAACTATCACCGGGATGTAGCGCAGCTTGGTAGCGCGCCTGCTTTGGGAGCAGGATGTCGCAGGTTCAAATCCTGTCATCCCGATCGCACAATGTTAAATAATAGACTGAAGCACAACCAGCCTTTGATGTTGAGATTTGGTCAAAATCAAAACTAATTGAGGGATTTTTTGCCGGTCGTGTGAAGACGGCAATCTTTGCGTTAATGTGTTTCAGGATCGCTCCTGGTGAAAAAAACATGAAATCATTAGTTCGTTTGGGCGCAATATTGGGAATTGTCGGCAGCACTCTGCTAGGCCCCTCCCCAATTGCCAAGATGTCTGCACTGGCACTGCCGGAGCCGCAAATTTTGGAAAAATTGCGATCGGTGCCGGTATTTACGATTACAGATGCTCAGGGTGCGCCCCTCATCGCTTCTGTTCCCAAGCAGGGTCAGGGTCAAACTGGTAATGCTTCCGTGGCGGGAATTTTCATCAGCCAGAAAGATGCTCAAGCTTTTGTAGATCAACTCAAAACCAAAAATCCTCAGTTGGCGGCGTCGGTGCGCGTGATGCCGGTGTCGCTGGGGGAAATTTATCAGATCACTCAAGCAAATAAAGGCAAGCCGGATGAGGTGCAGTTTGCTTTTGTTCCGGCTCCGCAGCAGGTGCAGTCGGCTAAAACTGTACTTCAGCAGACTGGTCAACAAGTTAACGAGTTCAACGGTGTACCTCTGTTTTTGGCAAGAGGCGGCGCGGAAAATGGTTATTTGACGATTCAGCGCGGTCAGCAAGAGGTGATTCCCTTGTTTTTTAACAAGGAGGAATTGCAGGGAATGGTCGAGCGTTTTAAGCAGCAGCAGCCGAACGTGACTGCCACAATTAAGATTGAGGTAGTCAACTTGGAGAGCGTTTTGGAAGCTTTGCGCACTGAGAACGACCCGTTTTTGACCCAAATGATTTTGATTCCCTCGCGGGAGTCGCTGGAATTTGTGCGATCGCTCCAACCTGCCGGTGCTGGTCAAAATCCACAGCTTGCTCCGAATCAAACTCGACCGGCTCCTGCCTCTCCGGCTCCTGCTCCGAGCCAACCTCGACCGGCTCGCTAATAGTTAGTCACCAGTCATCAGTCATCAGTTATCAGTCATTAAATAGTAGGTTGGGTTTCTCGACTCAACCTACTATTTAGCAATTAGCAATTACCAATTACTCATTAACAATTACCATTACTAAAAAGTCTTATGTTTGTTTCTGGTTTAGAGCTTTGGCAGTGGATGAATCAAGCTAAAACCGAGGCGATCGATTATGACATTCCCCTCGCAGAAATCGACTGGCTGCTGCAAGAGCTGGCTGGTTTGGATAGGTTGGCTCTGCGTTTGGAGTCGTTTAAAGATTTGCCAAAAATTGAATTAAAGTTGTCTTTATCTGAACTTGCTCAATTGTGGCAGCGGCGCTTGCACCAACGGGTGCCGGTGCAGTATTTAACGGGAGTCGCACATTGGCGGCATTTTTCGCTTACAGTAACGCCGGCGGTGCTAATTCCGCGCCCTGAAACCGAATTGCTGATCGATTTGGCTGTAGAAGCTGTTAAAAGCTATGGTGTCAATCCAAAATCGCATTGGGTGGATTTGGGGACGGGCAGCGGGGCGATCGCGATCGGCTTAGCTTGTGCCTTGCCAAATGCTACGGTTTATGCGGTAGATTGCAGTTCGGAAGCTTTGGCAGTTGCTCGACTGAATGCTGAGAATTTGGGCTTTGAATCGCGAGTTAAATTTTATCAAGGTTCGTGGTGGGAACCGTTAGCATTTCTCAAAGGTCAAGTCAGCGGCATGGTGTCTAACCCCCCTTACATCCCCAGCAGCACGGTGCTGACTCTGCAACCGGAAGTTTTGAAGCACGAACCTCATCTGGCCTTAGACGGCGGTTTTGACGGGTTAGAGTGCATCCGGCATTTGGTCGAAACGGCTCCCGATTATTTAGTATCGGGGGGAGTTTGGTTGGTTGAGATGATGGCGGGACAAGCTGAGGCGGTGGCTGATATGCTCGAAAGTCACGGGAGTTATGGCAAAGTTCAGATATTTTCGGATTTAGCAGGAGTCGATCGCTTTGCTTTAGCCTATCGTCTTTAGGTTTCAAAAATAGACTTATTGCATACATCTTGAATTCATAGGTCAACCGCAGATGCAAGGCAGATAAATACAGATAAACGCAGATAATTTCCTGATTGGAAAGCGATTTAATGCAATTGCTCGTCTAATAATATGCCACAATTCTCAAATCTCAAATCAAAAATCCGATGACCCAAGTTTTGATAAATGCCCTAGTTCAAGGGGCAATTTCAGGAGATTATATTGTCAGTTTTCCTACAGATACTGTACCCGCTTTGGCTGTCAGACCCGATCGAGCTGACTTGATTTTTGCAGCTAAACGCCGCAGCCAAGACAAACCGCTGATTTTGATGGCAGCCTCGGCGGAGGCTTTGTGGCCGTACGTCCTGGGGTCTCCAGCAGAGTTAAACTTGTGGCAGCAAGTAGCCGCATCCTATTGGCCGGGGGCGTTAACTTTGGTGCTGCCGGCTTCGGCAAAAGTCCCGGCGGCGATGAATTCGATCGATCGCACTACAATCGGGGTACGAGTTCCTAACTTTCCCCTGGCCCTCAAAATTCTACAGCAGACAGGCCCTTTGGCTACTACCAGTGCCAATTTATCCGGTCAGCCGCCTCTGGAGTCGGTGGCAGAAATTGAGGCTGAGTTTCCGGAAGTCTTGACATTAGTTCCTTCTGAATTAGCAACAGCGACAACAGCTTCGAGTTTGCCTTCGACTGTGGCTAAATGGACTGGCAGCGATTGGGAAATATTGCGACAAGGCGCGATCGAGTTAGAATGCTAAAAGCTAAACTCCAAGGCAAAGCAATATGGCGCCGATCGGCTGGAGCGACTTGATATATTTAGGTATGGGACTGGGACTGGGTTGGGGAAGCAGTTTGATTTGGCACCCGCGGCAAAAAAGCTCGCAACAGCCAGAACCTGCGCCCTACCAGCCACCAAATCCTCAAGAAAATTACTTAAAGGAATTTGATGCCCTTTCCGAGCAACTTAAACAAACTCAATTGGCTTATCAGATGGCATCGGAGATGAGTCAATTTAAGGCGGGTTTTTTGGCTCGAACTTCTCATGAGTTGCGATCGCCCCTGAGCAGTATGATTGGTACGCTGCAATTAATTCTGTCGGATCTGTGCGACGATCCTGCTGAGGAACGAGAGTTTGTCGAGCAAGCTCACCTCGCCGCACTCAAGCTGGTGAAATTGATAGATGAAATTATCTTTGTTGCTAAAACTGAACACGGCACTGAAACGATGGATATTGAGCCGATTCAGTTAGCTAAGATTTTTGATGAAGTAGATGATTTAACTTACTTGCAAGCTGCAAATCGCAGCATTCGTTTGGAGATATTACCCCCCGATCCCGGAATTTATGTATTGGCTGATTTGCCGAGGTTTAGACAAGTTTTAGTCAATTTGGTAGATACTGCTGTTGCTCAGATGGAGGAGGGGAGTATTTCTGTTTCGGCCCATTCTTCGCCGGAATCTGGATACGTTCACATTTGGGTTGACGATCAGCGTTCAGTGAGTGCTTGGAGTGAGTCTTGGGATTTGCTTAAGCACGATTTGGAGTGTGATGCTACTAAGAGCAGCGATAATTCTAAGGTGTCTTCTGGAATGAGGTTATTGATGAATCAGACTCTTTTAAGTTTGATGAACGGCAAATTGGAGGTTCTGGCTGTGCCTTCTGAGTCCGAAGAGTCCAATTTTAACCGGACTCAGTGTTCTATTCCTTTGGCAACTGTGTGATCGAAGTTCAGCAAAGGATTGTGTAACGGATGTCACCCGCATTCTGCAGGTACGATCGCAAAATCCAGTATTTTTATCAAGATGAGAAATATTGAAGCGTTTAATATTAGACATCTCCAATAATTATTGTGGAACAGGCATCCTGCCTGTTCAAGACTGGCTTTTTGCGAGATGTCTATTAGAGTACAGGATATTGACCACTGCGGTCTAATTGCCAGCACCTGCGATGAAATGGGATTAGTCGAACATATCGACAAACTACTGGGTTCTCACCCTCAGGAAATCATCACCCAGGGACAAGCAGTCAAAGCCCTGATTTTAAAAAGTCAAGGCTTTGTCAGCGCCCCGTTATATCTATTTGAAAAGTTCTTTTTCGGGAAGGCTACAGAACATCGCACGCTCCTACAAGGGCTGACAAAATGATAGTGTATGACATTTAGATGGAATGTGCTGTATCTCGGCGGGGGCGCGTTGACGTTAAGCTCTGACAAGACCCTAAAAAATATTTTATTCGCTGATTTAGCCAATTATCCAAACTCTGCCTCCATTTGCCGCACTACTGTTAAAGCAGAATAGGAAACACCGGCAGTTCCTTCTCCGGGATGGGTGGAGTCGCCTACTAACCACAAATTTTTAATTGGTGTGCGGTTGGCAAATCCGAAGGGGCCGAAGGTTGGTACTCGCTGGCCGATGCCGCCCACAGCGCCTCTATCTCGGGCTGTATAGCGTGCAAAGGTGAGCGGTGTAGCTGATTCTTGATGTACGATCGACTCTGGCGTCAAATTGAAATATTCGCTCAAACGGGCGATCGCCCCTGCGCTGTATTTTTGCTTCAATCCTTGATAATCAACCGAATTCCACCACATTCGAGTATCAGTAAATGACGAAGCGATAATTGTCGCCATTCCCTTCGGTGCTCGACCATCTCCCGGATGGCTGACAGAAACAAATAATGAATTATTCTCCCCAATCTCGCCGTCGTAATCGTAAAGAAACTGAAGGTGAGGCGGACAATTTGCCGGAATTGCGCTTTCATGCACTCCCAAATATATAACAAATGCGCCGGATGCAGGCGGCAATTTATCGACTCGATATTTGTAGCCTGCCATTTGATTTGGGAGTTGGTTTTTTGTCTCTGAAGTATCTGATTTAACGGATAAATTATCTGTTAAATTCTCTGTTAAGTTTCCGACACTCGGCTCGCTTGACAACAATTTTACTAAATTTTGCGCGGTCACGTTGGCAACAATGCGATCGGCGGTTTCTGTCCAAACTTCGCCGGTTTTTTGATTGCGAATTACTGTACCAGTCGCTTTGCCGTTTGTTGTGATAATTGTTTCAACTGTGTGACGGAGTAAGACTTTGCCGCCGTACAGTTCGATCGCCCCTACGAGTCGATCGCTCAATACCTGCATACTTCCTTCTAGATGATACAATCCCTGCGGCTCTTGCGAAACTCCTAAAGCCGTCGCCGCGTAAAGTAGCGCCGTTTCTTCAGCATCGACTTGAGAATATAATTTTAACTGCAAATCCAGAAAAGTTTTCAAGCGCAAATTGTCGCCCAACCCGCAAAGGCGCAAAGCATCTCCCACTGTCATAAAAGTGAAAGGCAAAGTAATTAAAGTATCGGGGCGAACAGCTTGAATTAATTGCCAGAAATCCCAGAAGTTTCTGGGCGGTAAAACTGGATCGCGGCCTTGAAAGTTCCAGCTAGCTTTGAACAAAGCAGACAATAATTGCCAAAAACGTTCGCTTCCGGGAAACTGTCGCTGCCTTTCTTGTTGCCACTTTTGCGGATCTCGCCACACGCTAATCGGGGCGGTTTCTCCCGGCAAAAACACCGCACAAGCGGGGTCGCAGGGTGTCGCGGCGGGAAGTTCTATGTCTAATTCGGAAAAAATTCGGTGGTGAATGCCTCCGGGTTCCAATCCTGCAACCTGCGTGGCACCGACATCGAAGGTAAAGCCTTTGCGTTTGAAGGTGGAAGCGCATCCTCCGGGGACGATCGCCTGGTCTAAGACTAGCACTTTGTATCCTCTGCGCGCTAGCAGGGCGGCTGCTGTGAGCCCGCCGATTCCGCCTCCAATTACCGTGACGCGGCCCTTAGTGTCTGCGGGACTGGATTTGCTTTGAGGGGTGCGATCGCCTGTCATAATTTATTTATTGTAATATTTCTTAATATTGTTATCATATTTTGCAATAAAAAGCTCTTGTGGCGACAGTTTTAAATCTATCGCTACAAGAGCTCTCGTCCGAGTTGACAGGACATTTCAGGGGTAAGGTGCAGCCGGATCGCCCGAAGCAACCCGAGTTTTTGCCGCAGCCGATTGGAGAATCAGGGACGGCGCCACTTGTTGAGATAAGCTTCTCCAATTCCAGCCACAGCCTGCATTTGACCTAGCTGTTCTCGTAAAGCTTTGATGGTTCTTAGCTGTTCTTGAGACTGTTGCTGCAAAGTCTCGTAACTTCGCTGTTTCGCCACACTCTGGCTCAATTGATTTTCCAGAGATTGCAACTTGGTCAGTTGAACTTGGAACTCGCCGATCGCACTTGACTTTTCTGCTAACTGGTGCTGCAAAGATGCGATTGAACTTTCTCTTTCTGCTAACTGGTTCTGCAAAGATTCGTAACTTGAGTTTGATACGGTTTGCTGCAACTCGGTTGGCAATTGATGTTCGAGATTTTGCTTTTCGGTAGCTAACTGCTGCTGCAATGATTCCAGAGCACTCGACTTTTCTGCTAGCTGCTGCTGAAACTCCTGTTCCCGGCGTTCTGTTTCGGCTAATTGCTGCTGCAAAGAGGCGATCGAACTTTCCCGTTCGCTCAACTGCTGCTGTAAAGCTTCGTAACTCGACTTGGCTACAGTTTCCTGCTGGCTTTCGATATTTTGCTTTTCGCTAGCTAATTGCTGTTCCAAAGAGGCGATCGCGCTTTCCCGTTCGCTCAACTGCTGCTGTAAAGCTTCGTAACTCGACTTGGCTACAGTTTCCTGCAACTGACTTTCGATATTTTGCTTTTCAGCAGCTAATTGCTGTTCCAAAGACGCGATCGCACTTTCCCGTTCGCTCAACTGCTGCTGTAAAGCTTCGTAACTCGACTTGGCTACAGTTTCGGCTAATTGGCTTTCGATATTTTGCTTTTCGCTAGCTAATTGCTGTTCCAAAGAGGCGATCGCACTTTCCCGTTCGCTCAACTGCTGCTGTAAAGCTTCGTAACTTGCTTGCAGCGAATTGCCCTGTATGCTTACCTTTTCCGATAGAGTTTCTGCCGTTATAGCGTCAATAACTTCGCTTTCTTCGGCTGTTTCCCCTTCAAATGGGGATGCCTCTATCTCCGTTGCTTCACCTTTTTTCCAAGTGACACTAACTTCCGTCTTGTCCTTAGAAATATCCAGAGCGCCTTGTGCCAAGCGTTCTAGGAGTTCCGACCTTGATATTCCGAGCTTTCGAGCGATCGTGTTCAATCGATCGGCACTAGAAGGAGTCAGCGAAAGTCCGACTTTGACTTTGCTTTCTGAATTGGAACTAACTACATTGCGATTTTTTTTGACCATTGGCATTTTCCTCATGCCAACCTACACTTATTAGTATAGTGGCTGAAGCTTCTGTTAAAATTAATTCTTGTTACTTAACAATTGTGGCAGCTTCCGTTCCAAATCGAACAAAAAGCCGTGAATGTATTCTTCCGTCCATTCCTCGCCGTAGAACCGCTTAAACATTCCCCGGGCTGGGTCTTTTTCGGCACGATACCGCAGATAGCGCATTTGAGCTTGTAAGATATTATCTAATTTTGCGCTATCTGTCACCGGTTCGGCGCGATCGACCAAATCTAAATAAGCAGCCAGATAGTCTTTGAAAGCTGCAAAAACGCGAGTTTCCACAACTTCCGTTTCCTTAGGGCGAGTCCACAGAAACGCCGGCGAGAAAAACTGCTTTGCTTCCTCGGGAAAGTCCCCACCCCAAGGAAGGTGCGGTTGATGAGCTTGAAAAATTGGTTCGATCGGCCTAGTATACTTAGCCTGGTAGTCAGCGTCACCGCCAAACAGAGGCTGCATATCCAAAGCAATTAAATGGCCGCCGGGCAGCGTTACCAAATCCGCGCCAAAAAACGGCAAATCAAAGTTAAGATGCGGGAAAATCACAAAATTCAGAACTTGCAAGCTGCTGCCGCCTTGGACGTGAGCCGCCCGAATTTGCCGCAGTTTTGGGGATGAAAAAGCGTAACTTGTCGTTACGATTTCATCTTGGTTTTTCCCTTTGCCGACTGTAGCTTGCTTAAGTTCAAACCCTTCTGGAATCGGGTAATCCTGTAAGTCTAACCGATTTTTCATCAGAGCGATCGCCGCATCTAAAAAAGGCTGATAAAGAGTCATGTCTATTTTAGATTTTAGATGATACTTCTTCAATCCCTAAGTTTTTAGTCAGGACTTTAGTCCTTCTTCCTACGTGCGCAGTCAGGACTTTAGTATTTTCTTTCTAGGTTTTCAGTCAGGACTTTAGTCTTGACTCACCTTAATTTTTATGACTGAAGTCCTGACTGCGAACTTGCTTTTTTGAAAAAGCCCTGTACACTTAGCATTCATCGCGAGTTCGCGGTAACAGCTAAAGGCACAGCATCTTCAAACAAAAATTCGTAAAGAAATTTCTCAGCCCATTCGTGACCGAAATAACTGCTGAACAAGCCCGAAGCCGGGTCTCTATCTGCACTGTACTGGTCGTAATCTTTTTGAGCTTTTACGATGCGCTGGATATCTTCTGGATCTGTCAGCGGTTGTGCTGACGACAGCATTTTCCAGTACAAATCCAAATAGTCTTTAAAAGCTGGATATACCCGATTTTCTACAGTTTCCGCATCAGTTTTGGCGAACAGCAAGTATTTAGAAAAATACTGATTGGCGTCATAAAATTTCATTTCTAAATTTTGGGCCAAATCGTCATACTTGTCGCGAAGCGATTGTAGAGGTTGAACGTATTTTGCTATATAAGCCTCATCTCTAAATAGCGGCTGAAAGTCGAGAACTACCAAAATTTTCTTCTTGCCGAAAGACAAGAGGTCAATTCCCAACAGCGGCAAATCGTAATTGTGACTCGGATAAATCACGCAATTAAAAACTTGAGCAGATTCACCAGCATCGATGTAAGTGTAGCGGATTTTTCGCAATTGCGGGCATTCGTAACACCAACTGCGGATAGTAGCTGGGGTTTTGCCGCGCTCGCTGACATTGACCTCCAACCCGGAGGGAATGGGGCGACTTTGCAAATCAAACCTTTGAAACAGCTCTTGCTCTAGGTATTCCCGAAAAGGCTGGTACATGGCGAATTAACTTAGATGGCAAAACTCTTGAGATCGTAAAGGATGCCGATCGCCCCAGTCTCGTTTATTAGAAACAAAGTAATAATCCGTAATAATTAGGAGATCGGGGATGGGGCTGGCGCGATCGCGCTAATCTAATGCAGGTGTAAGGGCGACAAGCTTCTGGAGTTCAAAACCAGCCTCTTCCCCAGGGGTGTTGCATTCTCAGAAAAACCAGGGTTTTGGCTCTTGTCGCGCTCAGAATCCCGACCCGCCCCCTCCGCGATTTATGGATTAACCGTTTCAGGGATAAGGGCTGCCCCTACAAGAGAATGAAACAGCCCTGGCCCCTTCCCCTCGTTTTAAAGCGAAGCTTCCAAAGTCGCACCTGCAACTCGATGATCTCGATCTTTTGCCAAATAGCTTACAGCAGCGCGAGCTTGAGGGTTGTCAAATTTCAAGAGCGCGCGCGCCACCCGCAGCCGAATTCCCCAGTAATCAGCGCTCACCAGAGGTAATAATTGCTGCAAAGCCTCTTCTTGCTTCTCCGTATTGGCCAGGAGACCCAATCCGTCAATTGCCACTTCCTGAACGGGCAAATCTTCGCCGACTAGACCGATCGTACAAATTTCAAATACTGCCTCAGGACACTGCATTTCGTACAGCGGAGCCATGATACTGCGGCGCACGAGCCAATTGTCATCGCGACGAAAAGCTTCCACTAAATGAGCAATCGCCTCGGTTCCGAACGCTGACAAAGAGTTCGCGGCTTCTGCTCGCACGTTCGGATCGCGATCGAACTGCATCATTTTTAACAGCGCCGCAAAAGAGTCCGCAGTTTGACTCTGCCGCAATCCCATCGCCACGAACGATCGCACCATAAACTCCGGATCGTCCACTTTGCTCAGCAACATCGGTAGCGCCACCGCAGAATCGCACTTTCTCAGAGCCGTTACCCCCCGCAGCCTGTCTTGAGAATCCGAACTTTGCAGCGCTGTTTGGATTTCGCTAATTTCCATGAGCCAAATTAAAATATATTTTTGTTACTTTTCTTTACAATTTTAGCAATTATGGCCGGATTTTGGGAAGATTAAAAAAAATTCACTTATTAGATTATGTCTGCAAATTTAGAGGCTCAAACTTCAACACCAGAGGAAGTTCAGGAAGTAATTGCTGAGTTGGAGAAATATCGGCAACGGCTGATCGACGATACCCTGGAAATGGCGAAAAAGGTAAAAATGCCCAAGCAAGCAGTAATGAAGCAGTTGGAAAATCATCCAGAGATAGTTTACATCGACGGGGCGCTAGCCAATTTGCGTGAAGCGAAGCTATCCCGCAGGGAATCGCAACAACCTTCCTAAAAACGAAATTAATTGCGATTTTGTAGGGTGTTTGGTTTTTTTAAATTTGTCTGCTTAATTGTACTGTTTTCTTACCCCGGAGCTCCTCCCTAGTCCCCCGACCTAAGGGCGGGGCTGTTTCACTATTAGGAAAACCGCTCTTAGACTTAAGTCTCTGTCTCAAAACTCAAGTCCTCGCTATCAGGACTATCAATTACCACATTACTTTGACTTTTTCAGTCGTCTTCAGACGACTTCAACTATCAGCCAGGGACTTAAGTCTAAGAGCGCGTTTCAGGAGAATGAATCAGCCCTGCCCTCACCTTAATAAAGGGGGGATAAGAGCATTCAAAGTGGGTCTTATTCAGGGAGAGGCAAGGGAGATCGAGACTCAGCTACAAGCGAGATTTATGAGGGGTTTTAGGCGATTGTTAACACTAATGTGCCAAGAGTGCCTACCCCTCCCCACCAACGAGGGAAACTGCGGGGGGATGGCCCCTACAGGCATTTCACGGCTCGGGAAAACGACGGGGGGATTGCCCCTACACAGAATGAAACAGCCCTGCTTCCTGGGGACAAAATTCCGGTTTGAAGTTCCTTGAAAACTTGGGGGATTTAGAGGAAATCCACTCGATCGCAAATATTAATAGAATTGCTAAGATCGCATAATCTAGAAAATTGACTTTCTCTATCAAATTTAAAAAGTACAGTTACTAGACTTTTTGAGAGATTTCAATTCTGATTCTTATCCCCCCTGCTGAAAGGGCGAACTCCACAATAAAAATTTTAAAATTGCTCGAGCGCACGCGCAGCATTCGCCTAGATATCTCGGCAAGTAGATGACTTATCTTTCATTTGATGGTAATATAAATGGCAATAATAAATATACGATAATACGCAGCCAGCAAGATCTCTGGTATAAAAAATGACTCCTAAAAAGGATGCAAAAAAATCTCGACCTAAAGCTGATATTGATGTTGAAGAAAAGCAACAGAACAATCAAAACGAGTTATTTCCAGTCGTCGGAATAGGAGCCTCGGCCGGTGGATTGGAAGCCTTTATAGAGTTACTGAGCCATTTGCCGATCGATACCGGCATGGCGTTTGTAATAATTCAGCATATGTTGCCGACTCAGGAAAGTGTGTTGAAGGAGATTCTGGCTCGATCGACCCAGATGCCGGTGCATGAGGTGGCATCTGGGATGCAAATAGCACCGAATCAGGTCTACGTCATCCCCCCGAATGTCAGCATGACCATAGAGGGAGGGGTGCTGAAGCTAAGGCCTCGCAGCAGAGGACGCGGGATGTTTATGTCCGTCGATACTTTTCTGGTTTCCCTGGCTTCAGAACGGCGGAACAAAGCCATCGGCGTCATTTTGTCCGGGGGCGACGGTGATGGTGCCCAAGGGTTAAAAGCGATTAAGGCTGCAGGCGGTATTACTTTTGCCCAATGTCAAGGATCGGCACAAGTCAGCAGTATGCCGAACACTGCGGTGGCTACGGGTCAGGTAGACTTTATCTTGACACCGGAAAAAATTGCCGAGAAAATAGCAGAGATCGGCCGTCATCCCTACATTGCCGATCGACCTGCGGCAAAATCGACCGCCAGCGAAGATGCGATCGAAAATCAAGATGCGATCGCCACCATCTACAGTTTGCTGCGCGCCGCTACAGGAGTTGACTTTACTCACTACAAGCAAACCACCTTGAAGCGGCGGATGCACCGGCGGATGTTGCTGTACAAGCTGGAACGGATCGAGGATTATGCCGAATATCTCAAAAACACCCCGACAGAAGTAACGGCGCTGTACCACGATGTCTTAATTCATGTCACCAGCTTTTTCCGCGACCCCGAAAGCTTTAATGCCTTAAGCAGCAAGGTTTTTCCTGAAATCGTCAAAGATAAATCACCGCAAACACCGATCCGAATTTGGGTTGCCGGCTGTTCGACGGGCGAAGAAGCTTACTCGATCGCCATCTGCTTGCTAGAGTTTTTAGCAGATCGAGGTACTAATCTGCCGATTCAGATTTATGCGACAGACATCAGCGAAAGTGCGATCGCCCAGGCCCGCCGTGCCTTTTATACGCCGGCCCAAGTCGCCGATATTTCACCCCAACGCCTGCATCGGTTCTTTGTCCAAGTCGAAGGCGGATACCAAATCGCTCAGCCGGTGCGCGAACTCTGCGTCTTTGCTAAACAAAACCTGATCGGCGATCCGCCGTTTTCCCGAATGGATTTGATCACCTGTCGGAACGTGCTGATCTATCTGGGCCCCCCGCTGCAGAAAAAGCTGCTGCCAATTTTCCACTACGGGCTTCGGCCCGCGGGCTTTTTGCTGTTAGGCACTTCGGAAACGGTTGGTGACTTTTCAGAATTGTTTGCGCTATTAGACAAAAAGAACAAAATTTATACTAAAAAACTGCTGTCGCATTGGCTAAGCATGGATTTAACTGCTAGCAACTATGCTATGACAGCCATCAACTTTCCACCGCTGCTGACGGAAAGCTTCAACGAAATAGAAATGGAGAAACAGGCCGATCGCATTGTTTTGAATCACTATGCGCCTGTCGGTGTCGTGATTAACACAGCCAAGGAGATTCTGCAATTTCGAGGACAGACGAATGCCTACCTAGAACCGTCTCCCGGTAGGGCTAGCTTTAATTTGCTGAGAATGGCAAAAGAAGGATTGCGCGTCGAACTCCGCACTGCAATTGAACAGGCCTCGCAGCAGCAGTTGCCGGTCGCGCGCGAAGGCGTGCAAATTAGAGAAAGCGATCGCATCCGCCAGGTCAAAATTAATGTGATTCCATTCCCAACAGGCGCTGCGGCAAAAAACTATTTTTTAGTTTTGTTTCAAGACGAGCCGCCGATCCCTGCAATGCCTGCTGCTGCAAACGATGTTACATTCAACTCCGATCCTTTACAGGGTGAAAGTTTGGAAATTGCGAGGCTGCAACAAGAACTCAAAACGACAAAAGACCACCTGCAATCGATCGTCCAAGAACATCAAGCCGCCAACCAAGATTTGAGAGCCGCCAACGAGGAGATTTTGTCGAACAACGAAGAGTTGCAAAGTACAAATGAGGAACTCGAAACCGCAAAAGAAGAGATTCAGGCAACCAATGAAGAACTGAACACGATTAATGACGAATTGCAGCGGCGCAATCTTGAATCGACTCAGGTGAGCAACGATTTACAGAATCTGCTCAGCACCATCAATATTCCGATTCTGATGCTGGGAGGCGACCTGCGAATCCGCCGATTTACTCCCGCAATCGAAAGCATCTTCAACTTGATTTCTAGCGATGTCGGGCGCTGTTTGAGCGACATCACTCACAAGTTGATAGTGCCGGAGTTAGAGTCAATGATTTTAGACGTGATCCGCACACTCAACGTGAAAGTTCAGGAGGTTCAAGATCGAGAGGGTCGTTGGTACGATCTGCATATTCGACCGTATCGGACGATCGACCACAAGATTGATGGGGCTGTGGTGATGTTGGTCGATATCAACGATCTCAAAGTCAGCGCCCAGCAGTTGACGGAAGCGAAAAATTACGCCGAAACGATCGTAGAAACCGTGGGGGAACCTTTGCTAGTGCTGGATCTAAACCTGCGGGCGATCACCGCCAACCGTTCTTTCTACGAGACGTTTCAGATGGTGCCGAGCCACACCGAGCAACACTCGATTTTCGATATCTGTAACAGACAGTGGAATATTCCCAAGTTGCGATCGCTCCTCGAAGAAATCCTGACTGGCCATGCCGAGTTTCACAATTTGGAGGTCGAGCATGACTTTGAGCAGATCGGGCATAAAATAATGCGGCTCAATGCCCGCAAAATGCCTCCCATCGGCGATACACAGATGATTCTGTTGGCGATCGAGGATATCACCGAGCAAAAACAGTTGGAGACAGAACGCAGCCTCCGGATGCAAGAACAAGCGGCTCGTGCGGCTGCCGAGTCAGCCAACCGCGTCAAAGATGAGTTTTTGTCCGTCCTCTCTCACGAACTGCGGACGCCGCTCAATGCGATGATTGGCTGGGCACAGTTGCTGCGCCTGAAAAAATTTGACCAGGCTAAAACCGAGGAAGCGCTAAAAACGATCGAGCGCGCCGCCAAAGCACAAAACCAGCTCATCGATGACATACTAGACGTTTCGCGGATTAGCACAGGCCAGTTTCGGCTCAACCCTTCTGAAATTGAGCTGAATCCTCTGCTTGAAAATGCGATCGCGGTGGTTCGTTTGGCAGCAGAAGCCAAAAATCTTCAAGTTGAATCCCGGCTAAGTCCTTTAAAAACAAACGTGTTGGGCGATCCAACCCGCTTGCAACAGGTGCTGTGGAATCTACTTTCAAACGCGATTAAATTCACCCCAGCCGGAGGCAGAATTGAAATCGCATTAGACTACATCAATGGCATGGCTCAAATCCAAATTAGCGATACTGGTAATGGCATTCACCCTGATTTTCTCCCCTATGTGTTCGATCGCTTCCGTCAGGCAGATAGTAGCCACTCTCGCAGAGAGGGTGGATTAGGGCTAGGACTCTCGATAGTCCGTCATTTAGTCGAGCTCCACGGCGGTACGGTTAGTGCAGAAAGTTCAGGTGAGGGACAAGGGGCAACGTTTACCGTCAGGTTGCCGGTACGAACAGATATTCCCGAAAGTTAGACGCCCAGATTGGGCAAAGACATAACTCAATTGGAATAATGATTAATGATGCTATCAGTATCTTTTTCTATGGCAGAAATGGAAACTTCCTCTTTAGAATTATATAGAGGACACGGCAGTGCCGTGTCCCTACCGCGATTAATTGTAGGGACACGGCACTGCCGTGTCCTCTGTGGCTAATATTAATTCCGATGCTACCGGATTTGTATCGGCTCAATAAGTAGGGGTAGCAGTTATTCTAGTTGCCAAGACAAGCCCAAGGGATAAAGAGAAGATTTTTCG
>NZ_JAUBTB010000007.1:0-128504 GCF_036704965.1 Microcoleus sp. F10-B2
ATGCTAATTTACAACTCTAGATGCCTGTTTTAATTTGAATTCGGTTTGGTTCTGATCCTTCCCTTCAGGGCACTACCAGATTTTCGTAAAAAAACCCGGTTTCTGACCACCCGTTGGTATCAACTAATGCGTTATGGGATTGTCATTGAAAAAACACCGAATAACTATTCAGCTTACGCGCCCAATTTGCCCAGATGTGCAGCCACAGGCGCTACCCTTGCGGAAGTGCAGCAGCGAATTAAAGAAGCGATCGAATTTCACTTAGAAGGATTGCGAGAGGAAGGTTTACCGATTCCCGAACCAACTACGCTTTGTGAGTATGTCGAAGCACGATAATCTCAGAAACCCGGTTTCTTTCTAGATTTCTCGTCACTCAACGCAAAACTCGTAGAAACCGGGTTTCTAGCCCCATGCTTAAGCGATGAACTTACGCACTAATGCCAAAGAAACCGGGTTTTTTACCTAATCTGTGGGTGACAACGAAAGATTTTCGTAAAAAAACCCGGTTTCTGAGATATAGGAAAATTCGCGGGAGTAACAAATGAATCTTTATTTGGGAATAGATTTCGGCACGACTGGCGCCCGATCGACTGTCATAGACTCCCAGGGTACAATACATTGTGAGACAGAATATACTTTTAGCAACAACGGGCAACAACCGCCTGAATTGCCCTCGGTGTGGCAAAATGCGCTGTGGGATACGATCGAGCAAATTCCCCCAACAATCCGCAATCAGGTAAGGGCGATCGCCCTTGACGGCACATCCTCCACTGTCATGCTGTGCAATACCGACGGTATACCAGTATGCGAACCCATTTTATACAATGATGCGCGCGGTGCAGCGGTGACAGAGAAGTTGCGGGCGATCGCGCCTGCCAACCACACAGTATTGAGCGCTACATCCAGTCTGGCTAAACTCCTGTGGTGGCAGGAGGGCGGGCACGGGGGCACCGCCCCTACGCTTTTCCTGCATCAAGCTGACTGGCTGGCGTTTTTGCTGCACGGGAAATTGGGAATTAGCGACTATCACAATGCTTTGAAACTCGGTTTCGATGTTGATACTTTGTGCTATCCGAATTGGCTGACACAGGGAATTGCGGGCGCTGCAACGCCTGAATTGCCGCAAGTTGTCGCACCGGGTACGCCTGTGGGGGAAGTGAGAACTCAAGTGGGCGATCGCTTCGGTTTTCCCCGCGATTGTATGGTTTGTGCTGGTACAACCGATAGCATCGCAGCTTTTTTAGCAAGCGGTGTCAATTTACCAGGGGAAGCAGTAACTTCTCTCGGTTCTACACTAGCAGTCAAACTGTTAAGTCATACCCGCGTAGATGATTCTAGATACGGGATTTACAGTCACAAATTAGGCGATTTGTGGTTAGTTGGAGGTGCTTCTAATACCGGAGGTGCGGTGCTGCGGCATTTTTTTACTGATGCTGAGTTGGCTAATTATAGCACACAAATTGATCCAGAACAAGAGAGTTTGTTTGATTATTACCCATTGTTGAAAAAGGGCGATCGCTTTCCGATTAATGACCCGAATTTGCCGCCCAGACTCGAACCGCGTCCAACTGATTCAGTGGAATTTCTGCACGGTTTGCTAGAAAGCATCGCGCGGATTGAAGCGCGGGGATATCAATTATTGCAAGAATTGGGTGCAACTCCTTTGACCAAAGTTTATACGGCTGGTGGCGGGGCGAAAAATTCGGTTTGGAGTGCGATTAGAAAGCGTTATTTAAAAGTGCCTGTTGAAACGCCAATTCATACTGCGGCTGCTTATGGGACTGCGTTATTGGCGAAGCATGGAACGCAAATTTAAAGGTGGTAAATTTGGACTGATATCGCTCTCGATTAAAACTAAAATGAGAGGAAGCAAACATTCTGATATATTGTGTTAAGTTGTTATCCCTAAAAATTAAGGACAATGGCAAAGCTACCTGATGACATCCTGAACACAATTTTCACATTGCAGCGGCGGCTAGTGGAAATCCTCAACGAAACAACCGCCACAGAATATATATTCATGCAGCAGTTTGGCGAGACAGAAGCGACACTCCCCGAACTAGAATCCCTGGATAATATTAAGGAAAGGTTGAGAACCTCTTACAATCGTTTGTACAGGCTTTTGCAGCAGGTGGCAGAATCTCAACCCGCTGCGACTGCGGATACGTTAAACTTTCTGTATGGAACGATAGAAGACGGAGAGGCAATTGTCGATGCCTCAGCAGCAAGCATTCAAGAAATCAAAATGGATTGGAACTTACGATGAATCAACAACCTAGAATCCCCGACGCTGAAACCAGAAAGCGACACGTTGAAAAGATGCGTGAAGTCTGCCGACAGTTGGACGCTTTCAATTTGAAGTTAGATGAAGCGATTGCCATATTTGAAGCTGATAACCGCCGCCAGCGTCGAGAACGTTTGGCGGGTAAATACAGGCGTGTGGAATCTCAAGTAGTCGAATAAGATATGAGATGTTGCATCATTGTTAATAAGTCTTTTATGAACAGGCTTTCCGGCCTGTTCTTGAGAATGGTGCAAGATGTGAGATAAGATCGATCTAGGGGCAATTCACGCTAGGGATAGCCTTGAATCATTTCTTTTCAGTCCCCTTCTCCTCGGACTTCGTTTGTTTAGTAGCGGTTGAAACAGCCGACTCCTATCGCGAGTTTTCAACGCAGATTTGATATAGGCTAATTTTCGCGCACCATCCACACTAAAAATCCCAATATTTTATCTACTGGAGGTAGCGGATAATCGGTAAGATCGATCGTCACTATTTGCCCTTCCAGCTTGAGAAACCGCCAAGCTGTGCCGCTGGAAACGCTGCCGTAGATGACGGAAATCGATCGCCCTTTGGCTTCATTAAATCTCTGGGCCGCCACCATTTCAGCAATACATTGACCCAAACCTACTTTCAAATCTCCTTTTTTAGCTTCCACCATCACAATTACCGGGGCCTCAACGTCTAATTGTTCCGGGGAACGGCTGATGATAAAATCGCAAACTCCTGTAAGTCCAACAGCTACATCAACATTAAATTCCTCACCCGAAAACACGCTGATTTGTTGGTTCAGAATCCTGCGAACTTCCAGCAATACAGGATTAATAATAGCTTCAGAACGGGCTTTTTCGGTGCTAGTGGCGATCGCCCAAGGCAAATTTGTCTCCAGCATGGTCTGCAATGCTATTGCGGGTGCGATCGGTTCGATTTCCGGCAGAAATCTGATTCCTTCCACTACTGTAAGATTGAAGGCTTCTTTAACCTTGCTGATGGTCGTAAATTGACTGTAAGACATAAGAGTTTAGGTTTTTATTTCTACTTTTTACTTAGATAAAACGAAGGTTGAAACCGCGTCTACACAAACGAAGTTCCCGACGTGGACTAAAGATAAAAACGTAATTTTTACCATATTTTAACCGCCCCTTCTTCAACCCGCTATTCTAGGGTTTTGTCTGTATAGACGCGGTTTAAACCGCCGGATTTTCTATTACACTCGCTGCAACTTAGCTGTTCTCGGATCGATAATTTTTCTGCCCAAACCCGAAAACTTAATTGCCAGATTAGTTTTATCGCCTTCTCCCAAGACGTGGGTAATTTCTCCAACTCCAAAAGCATGATGAAAAACCCGATCGCCCGTTTTCCACTCTGCCGATTGAGAATTCCCAGAATTAGCTGCTGAATTATTAGTTTTTCCCTTGGAAACAGCCGTTTTAGCTGTCTTAGTTTTCTTCGCACTTCCAGCCAGCAAATGTGGCGGCAATTCCCCTAAGAATAGCGAAGGAGTGCAGTGTTCCCGGAAGCCTCCCCAGAGGCGGCGTTCGCGAGTGTGCGTGAGAAATAGCAATTCCTGGGCGCGAGTGATGCCGACGTAGCACAAACGGCGTTCTTCTTCGATCGCTTTCGGGTCGTCCAAGCTGCGGAAATTGGGAAATAAACCCTGTTCCATTCCGACTAAAAATACCACGGGAAATTCTAACCCTTTGGCTGAGTGCAGCGTCATCAGCGATACGCGGGAATCTTCTTCCTGCAAGTCATCTAAATCGGATGCTAAAGAGGCTTTTGCTAAAAATGATGTCAGCGTCGGTTCTTCGTTTTGTTCTTCAAATTGCAGGACAGCATTGTACAATTCTCTGACGTTTTCTATCCGATTTTCGGCTTCCTCGGTTCCTTGATTTTTCAAATCTTGAATGTAGCCTGAATCTTCGATAATTCCTTGGACAATTTGCGAAGCGGGCAGAGTTTCGACTTGCGATTGCCAACGACCAATCATTTCGGCAAACTTAATAATAGCTTTTGCCGATCGCCCTGCGAGAGTATTGACAGAAGATTCATCGCTGAGGATTTCCCACAACGGAATGCCCAATTGAGTTGCAGCGTCTTCGATTTTGGAAAATGTGGTATCGCCAATGCCGCGGCGGGGAGTGTTGATGATGCGTTTGAGGCTGACGCTATCGTCGGGATTGGCTAGCGTCCGCAGGTATGCTAGGATATCTTTGATTTCTTTGCGATCGTAAAACTTCAGGCCGCCGACAATATTGTAAGGAATGTCTAAACGCATTAACGCTTCTTCAAAGGAGCGAGATTGAGCGTTTGTGCGGTAGAGAACCGCAAAGTTACTGCCGTTTTCGTATTCGGAATTTTGGCGCTTCAAGGAATGAATTTGACCGGCTACAAATTCCGCTTCATCTAATTCGTTGTCGGCCCGCCAGACAACAATCGGAGCTCCCGGTTCGCGAGTCGGGCGCAGAATTTTCTCGATCCGTTCGGTATTGTGTTCGATCAAGTGGTTCGCGACTTGCAGGATGTTTTCGCGCGATCGATAATTTTCCTCTAATTTTACCATTGTCCGAGTTTTATCGTCGGACAAACCATCTCCGAAATCCTCTTGAAATTCCAGCAAGATGGTATAATCTGCCATCCGAAAACTGTAAATTGATTGATCGACATCGCCCACGACAAAAATCGAGCGGTTTTGCCATTTATCGAAGCTTTTCGGGTCGGCGTTATTTGTCACCAACATCCGAATCAAATCGTATTGAGTGCGGTTAGTATCTTGGTATTCGTCAACTAAAATATGGCAAAACTTTTTATGCCAGTAACTTAATACTTGCTCGTTTTGGCTCAATAGTTTAACGGGAACGAGGATTAAGTCGTCAAAATCGAGGGCATTGTTGGCTGCTAAAGCGTCTTGGTAGCGACTGTAAACATCCGCAATCACGCGACCTCGATAATCCGGTTCTGCTGCTTGGTATTCTTGAGGCGACAAACCTTTATTTTTAGCGTTGCTGATGATATAGCGGACTTTGCGCGGGTCAAATTTCTTGTCGTCGAGGTTCAGTGTTTTGGTGACGATTTGTTTGACGATACTTTGAGCATCTGATTCATCAAAAATCGAAAAATTTTTCTGCCACTTGCGGCCTTTTTCGTCTTGGTATTTTTCTATATCGTAGCGGAGAATGCGGCCGCACAAAGAGTGAAAAGTTCCCATCCAAATGTGTTTGGTAATTCTTTGGTAAATTTGCGATCGCAATTTCGTTTGCACATCTGGGGCTAAGTCTACCAAAGGTTTGCCATATTCCGCTTCAGCTTGCTGAGTTGCTAGCAATTTTTCAATTCTTTCTTTCATCTCCCTAGCGGCTTTATTCGTAAATGTCACCGCCAGAATATTTTCAGGATCGACTCGATGCGTGCGAACTAAGTTAGCAACTCGGTAAGTTAAAGCTCTGGTTTTGCCCGAACCAGCGCCCGCTACTACTAACAGCGGCCCGTTGTAATGGGCGACTGCTTGGCGCTGAGATGGGTTGAGGTGGCTGAGGAAATCAGTGGTTTGAGTCATAGCTAGAAAGTTAATTTTATTGTTTAAGGTAAATAATACTGGGAGGCGATACCGCGAGTTTTTTTAAGGTAAGGTGCGCCTAGCGCACTCTATATTATAACTAGAACGGTAATTTTTTAAACTTTAAATATTTTTTTGTCAAGCGAGTTGTTTCAGGTAAGGTGCTCTGCGCGCTTCCTACACTATAAATAGATAAGTAATTTTTTTTAACGTTTAAATATCCGTGTCAGCCACATGGCAGCTAATATTCCCAAACCAATCCAGATGGCAATAATCACAACAGCGGCAGCCCGATTTATCGGTTTTCCTCGCTCTATTTCTGCGGCTGCTTTTTCCCGACACTCGGCTAAAACCTGTGGCGGAATCATCTTCAGTACCAGCCAAATTCCCAAAGGTACAATTATCAAATCGTCCAAGTAGCCGAGAATCGGTATGAAGTCAGGAATTAAGTCGATCGGGCTAAAAGCGTAGGCAACCGTAATGCCTGCTAAAATTCTGGCGTACCAAGGTACTCTCTGGTCTGTACTTGCTAAATAAACTGCGTAAGTCTCTTTTTTGAGTCTGCGGGCAGCTTGTTTGAAGAATTGCATCTTTTAACAATTTTATCATTTTTAAATCTTATTTAAAATGAAATAGGAGTTACCTCGGAGTGTCATAAACTGGGTGGGTTTCTATATTTATCATTGCCAAACCTCTTATTTTGCCCAGAACACCAATTTTTTAGTGGAGCGTCCTGCGGACATTATAATAACTCACGATTTCTTCAGAATTACTGACTATTTTTTTAGTTGCTAAAAATGTAACAACCCGGATATTTAGCAATTTTAGTGGGAAGGTAAAGTATAGCATCTGTTGTATGTGAGGAGAATCAAGTTTATGAATTCAAATTTGCAACGTGGCGATCGCATTAATTTCCGCAGTCTGGTAACAGCGTTGTGTTTAACCTTAACTCTCGTGAGTTTTGTGAGATTAGATCCGGCGGTGGCTCAAGAACAGCGGATCAGAACGCTGAGTGTTACTGGGCGGGGTGTGGAAGCGATTCCCACAACCCAGACTCAAGTGCGGCTGGGGGTTGAGGTGCAGGGGAAAACGGCGGCCGAGGTGCAGCAGGAAGCGGCGAGACGATCGTCCGCTGTGGTAGAGTTGCTGCGATCGCGCCAAGTCGAAAAACTCGAAACTGCCGGCATCACCCTCAATCCCATTTATAACTACGATAACAACCAACAGCGCTTGACGGGCTATACGGCCACGAATACCGTCAGTTTTCGGATTAATACTGCATCTGCCGGCACTTTGCTCGACGATGCGGTGAATGCCGGAGCCACACGCATCGACGGCGTGAGTTTTGCCGCTGCCGAAAGTGCGATCGAACAAGCTCGAAAACAAGCACTCCGCAAAGCAACTCAAGATGCTCAATCGCAAGCGGATGCAGTCTTGAGCGCCCTCAACCTCAAGCGGGGAGAGATTCTGGGCATTCAAGTCAACGGTGCGATCGCGCCGCCTCCTATGTACCGGCAATTGGCTGGTGCTCGCGCTGCTGCTGCTGATGCTGCAACGCCTGTGGTGGGAGGGGAACAGGAGATTGAAGCTTCTGTGACTTTGCAAATTGCGTATTGATGGCGGGCTGCATTCTAATTGAACGTAAAATGCGATATCTGTTAGATACCCGACTCCTTTAAGAAGTCGGGTATTTGAGTGTTTTATTTTTTATGTTTGTCTGCTGGTTGTTAGATAAAATATCTTAAATATGCGACGATAACATGAGAAAATTTAATCATAAAATATGACAAGCAATTTTTATGACGCGATTTATTCACGATCGCTTTGCCAAAGACTTGTTAACAGAACTGCTGTCTCCCATCGGGACGGTGAATATCGGGCATGATGTTACTGCCGAAGTCCGAGAAATCGATGTTTATTTCATTCCAATGACTGTAATTCCTGAATACTCAGCAACTTTAGGATTGTTGGGAAAAATGGCTGAGACGGCGGCAATTTTTGAACCGTTTCGCAATCCAGTAACTGTCGGCGAAGTCATTAGCTGTATGAGTAAGTTATGGGATTTGCGAGGTGAATTGGAGCGGCAAGCCAGAAGAGAAAATACTCGCTATGATGATGCTAAGTTGCCGACACTCTGGATTTTGACACCTACAGCATCGAAAGCAATGCTGGAGGGTTTCGGCGCGATACCCAAGCCTGAGCATTGGATGGAGGGCATTTATTTTTTGCCGAGGCATTTGAAATCGGCAATGGTGGTGATTCACCAATTGCCCGAAACTCCCGAAACCATGTGGTTGAGGATTTTAGGGAAAGGGAAAGTGCAGCAAAGGGCGATCGCCCAGTTGAGCTCTTTAGCAACGGACGATCCGTTACGGATTATCGCGCTAGAATTGTTGTATCAGTTACAGTCAAACTTAGTAACCGATACCCAACAAGACTTACAGCCAGAAGAGCGAGAGTTAATTATGGCGATCCCATCACTTTTTAGAGAACAGTTAGAAGCCGCACAGCAACAAGGAATTGAACAAGGAATTGAACAAGGAAGACAAGTACAACAGCGCTTAATTTTAGAAAATTTTCTACAAGTACGATTTGGAGAAATCAACTCAAAAATGACTGTTTTCTTGTCTCCAATATCAAAGTTACCCGCTGCGGAATTTACGATGCTGTTGCTGGCAATATCCATGCTAACAGTAGATGAATCAGGAAAACAACAAGCGGTCAGATTATTAGCAGAAAATATTTTGAGAATTCGCCAAAATGAATTGGGGGAGATTCTACCTACCGCCGTTACCAATTTACTAGCAATGCCTGTCGATCAATTGACATTGTTTGTAGAACAATTGCCTCAGTTATCGGCTGATGAATTGAGAGCCAGGTTGGGATAAAAAGCGCGATAATACCTGTTCGGGTAGTCATAAACTCTACCCGAATTTCCCGCCATCCCGTGAAAGTCATCCGAAAAATCTATTTCGATCGCCTATCCCGCCACCGCAGACGCCCGATCGCACTTACGTGTAATTGGGCATAAGTTCGATCGCCCTCAACAAACTCAGCACAATCCAATTACTACCGGATCGGCGATCGAAGTACCCGATATCGACTACAGTAAACACAAAATATTATTGGCGGTAATTAGAGTGATTGAGACTTTAGCAACAGGAATCGCAGCAGCCGGTTCGCTGCTAGCATTGGGCGGATTGGGCCTAGAGTTGAACTATCGCCGGACTGGAAGTGCAAATAAACTAGAACTAACAGCCGGAGAATGGCACTTAGCCATCTCGGAACCCAACCGCTATCTTTTAGTCGGGGAAATGGAGTTCCGCAACCTGACACAGCGATTTGAGATTATGTTGCCGGAAGTGCGGGCACAGGTGAAACTGCTGTCAGACGGAAGTTTGGATGGCGTTACTTCCCAGACAAAGGTGATTCCTTGCCACAAAGACGCAGCAGCCCGATCGGACGATTACTGGTTCGGCTATATTGTTAAAGCCCAAAAAACCACGAAAATTAAAGTTTCTGTAGACATTCAAGGGCAAGATTTAACCAAATTGCAGTCGGCTTGGGTGCAAATACATTTCGTCACCTACGGCCCGGGCGGGCGCATCCCGAAAGTCCGTAACGTAGTAGTACCGCTGCAATTTCCCAACTCGGACACCGTACCCACAGCCAGAAATGTCGGCGTTGCAGAAGTCTTGCCGATTCGCACTCACATACTGGCAGAACTAGACGATCCCGTCGAAATTGTCAAGCGGTACGTGCTGCCGCGCGCCCAGAAAGGCGATATTGTCGCCCTGGCAGAAACTCCCCTAGCTTTGATGCAGGGACGCTACCGCCATCCCAGCGAAGTTAAACCAGGATGGGCGGCAAAGCGAGTGTGCTTGTTTTTCTTGCCCACGTCGAGTTTGGCCACGGCTTGCGGGATGCAGACGTTGGTTGATGTAGTTGGCCCTTGGCGCGTAGTAGCAGCATTTGCGATCGGCGCTGTGGCCAAAATATTTGGCAAACCGGGAGTCTTTTACCAACTAGCAGGGGAACAAGCCAGACTGATCGACGACGTTACCGGGACTTTGCCTCCCTTCGACCAATTTATTGTCCTCGGCCCGGACAATCCCCAGCAAGTTGTAGAAGAAATTCAACGAGAAACCGGGCTTGCGGCGGCGATCGTAGACGCTAATGACTTGAAAGCAGTTAAGATATTAGCAGCGACCTCCGATTTATCGGTAACATTTTTAGAGCAAGCCTTACGTAGCAACCCCGCCGGGAATGCTGACGAGCGAACACCAGTCGTTGTAATTCGACCTCTGCCACAAAAATCTTGAGTTGAAAACAGAAAATTAAAAATTCAAAAAGATGATTTGCAATTTTTAATTTTCGATCGAGCAAGAAAGGGAGAAGAATCAAAAGTTATAAGTTTTGAACTCAAAATTTACCCATTCAAAACTCCAAACTTATCTAACTCTTCCCCTTTCTGAATTTTTATTTTTAAATTTCCATTCTCCACTTTTATGCTATGACTTCATTTCCCTCCCAAAACCCAAACCAGGTTGTGATTCGCCCGTTTCAGTATCGCGATATCGAGGTGATGGAACAACTGTGCGCGGAAACAGCCGAAGAGCCAGAAAACCGCAAGGGCGCAAGCTGCGACGTGGTACTAGGTAGAAAGTTGCAGCAGATTCGTCGCTGGTACGGACTACTAAAGATTTTGAGCTTGTTTCCCAACCCTTGTCAGTCCCTGTTCCGGGCCCATGTTGCCGAAGAAGAGGGGAGCGTTAAGGGCATAATTCAGATTTCTCCTTTCAACCGCACCCGCAGCACTTGGCGGATCGATCGCATAGGAGTAGACCCGGAAGCCCGCAGCAAAGGAATTGGTTCCATGCTGCTGCGGTACTGCTTTGAGGCAGTCTGGGAGGCGCGGACATGGCTGTTGGAGGTGAATGTCGGTGACAAAACTTCCCTGGCTTTGTATCGGCAAAACGGGTTTCAGCCTTTGGCGCAGATGACATACTGGACGATCGCCCCAGAACGCCTGCAAGAAATGGCAAACTCGACCCCAGATTTGCCCAACCTGCTGCCCGTCAGCAACGCAGACGCTCAGTTGCTCTACCAACTGGATACCGCGTCTATGCCGCCCCTGGTGCGCCAAGTATTCGACCGGCACATTCAAGATTTCAAAACCAGTTTTTTCGGCGCTTTAGTCGAAGGTGTCAGACAGTGGCTGGGCAAAACCGAGGTAGTCAGCGGCTACGTGTTTGAACCGCAGCGCAAAGCCGCGATCGGCTATTTTCAGGTGCAGCTATCCCGCAACGGCCAGCAACCGCACGTCGCCCAGTTGACGGTACACCCGGCCTACACTTGGCTTTACCCAGAACTGCTGTCCCAGATGGCGCGCCTCGTTCAAGATTTCCCAGTTCAAAGCCTGCAACTGGCTTCCGCTGACTATCAGCCGGAACGGGAAGCTTATTTAGAGCAATTTGGAGCAGTGCGCGTGGAACACAGTTTGCTGATGTCTCGATCTGTGTGGCACAAATTGCGGGAGTCAAAGTTAGTCTCTCTCGAAGGACTCCAGCTATCAGAAATGTTGCAAAGCTTCCAGCCAACTCGCAAACCCGTACCGGGCAGGATGTCCTGGCTCGGCCCGATGGCTGGGGAAGCGACAGCAGGGCACCCGTCCTGTGAGATTAAACCTCTGTTGGCTGACTCAGGAAACAGCCAAACGAATCAAGTTAACCCCTTGGGCGGCCAAAATTCCGAATCTGCAGCAACTGATGACAGCAGCATTTTGCCTTTAAATTTGTCGGACTTGCCTCTAGACGGTGGCTGGCCAGGAGAACTCAATTCTTAATAATTGAAAGCAGAAGGTAAAAGGTAGAAGGCAGAAAAAAAGAGAATTAATCATCCAAAAAATTCCTTTTTTTGTCGGTCACAATCCCAAAATATCCCTTCTGCTTTTGATTGAACTCAACTTGAGATTACCTATCTTCTTCTCTTATTCCTTCGCGCACTTCGCATCTTCGCGGTTCGTCAAATAAGATTATTTCCTAAAAAAACAGTAAATCTAAAATCTAAAATCTAAAATCTAAAATCTAAAATTGCTTGATTGATAATGTCCAACGATAAATTATGGATTTCAGCACTGGGATTAGATATCGGCCTCAAACGAGTCGGCATCGCCGGGTGTGACGGCACTGGTTTAATAGCTACGGGCATTACAACTCTGGTACGATCGTCCTTCGATCGGGACGTAGCTTATCTCAAAAAGATAGTCTCTGAGCGGAGAGTGCAAATTTTAGTGGCCGGCTTGCCCTACTCGCTGAGCGGAGAATTGGGTGCTCAAGCCCGACAAGTGCAGAAATATGCTACCCGCATCGCCGCAGCCTTAGAGCTCCCGCTAGAATACGTGGACGAGCGCCTGACTTCGGTTGAGGCAGAGGAATTGATGAAAACACAAGGGATTTCGGTGTCGCAAAATAAGGGTGCGATCGATCGCAAAGCAGCGGCCCTGATTTTGCAGCAGTGGCTAGACGAGCGGAGGCAAAATATCTCCGCCCTTCCCAATCCTTGATAGGTGGTAACAAAGGCGTGATATCCTGGTTGTGCAAGTTTGCTACGCACACCTGTAACCCTTGACAAACTGGAGAAAATTCTGCTGTACCCTCGGTACTGAAGAAGCACAAAATCGTGATTTGTCCTCAGTGTCGCTTGCTAACTCGACTGAGATTTAAACGCTGCACTCCTCGCCTGTGGAAAAGGTCGCGAGTCTCGCGGTTTAAGCTTGTGGACTGGCGATCGCCCACTTAGCCAGAATATCGCCACGAAAATTCCCACTTGTCAAGCAAACGTTACTGAATTATTGACGGAAAATAAGATACACGCGATGTCCTCATCCCCATACCGCAAAAAAGAGAATGGCAATTCCAACGAAGAGTCCGTCACCCTGACGGATGAAGTTGGGCGATCGCTGACTTGCAACATAGAATATTCTATGAACCTAGAAGGTCAAGAATACGCTTTGCTGCTTCCGATTGACTCACCCGTAGAAATTTTTACCTGGCATGGAGACGATGCCGACGAAGCAGCAATTCCTGTAGAAGACGAGACCGAAATTGACAAAATTTTTGATACTGCTAAAGTTGTCCTGCAAGAGCAGAACTTGACACTCCGGCGCACGGCGGTGACGCTGACTGTCGTTGGCGAATTGCCGGAATTTCCCGACGAAGATTTGGCGTCCGATGCCGACGATCCCGATGAGGAGTCGGAGTTTGAGGAGCTGATGTGGCTGACCAGCTTTTACCACGAAGAACAGGAATATGCCATTTATACGCCTCTCGACCCGTTCTTTATCTTGGCTCGAATGAATGATGACGGCAAGCCAGAATTGCTCTCAGAAGAAGAGTTCCAAAGGCTGGAACCGATGTTGCCTATGCTGGAAGACCAGTTCTTTGACGAGCTTGATTAAATATTAATTGAAGGCAGAAGACCTGACGGCAAAAAGCAGAATGTTTTACTATTTTATAAAAAAGTAAACTGCTCGCCCGATCGAACTTTTTCGAGATGGCCGCTTCTGCCTTCGCGATCGGGCTTTTGAATTGGGCCGCGTGAATTGGGTCTTTTAAAGGGCTTGTATTTGTAACTTTTCGGTCATCAATCGCAGGTCATCAGTCATTAGTCGCTAGTTAACCGCCGCTTATCGAGGACAACGGACTATGAATAAAGAACAAATGACAAAAAGCAACGCGCGCGAGGCAAGCAAAGGTACTCCGCAACTCTCTAAATGGTTGTTTTATCTGGCGTTGCTGCCGGCAATCTGGGGGGTTTGCGCTTGGCAAGGCTGGGCTTGGTGGAGCTGGGCTTCCGCGCCGCCTAAAATAGCTGAATCGTCAACTTCCCCGCCAGAGGATGCTGCTGTTTTGATCCAAATCCCGGATGGTACTCCCAGTCAAAAAATCGGGCGGGATTTAGAGGCTGCGGGGTTGATTCGATCGAGTTCGGCATGGAATATGTGGGCCCGCTGGCTGACTCTGCAAAACCGCGAGGGAGGTTTTCAAGCGGGAACTTACCAACTGTCGCCGACTCAACCTCTGAGTGCAGTCGCTGACAAAATTTGGAAGGGCGAAGTCGTACAGCAGAGTTTCACGATTCCAGAAGGGTGGTCGCTGCAACAAATGAGCGCTTATTTTGAAGCGCAAGGTTTTTTCCCGGCTAAGGATTTTATGGCGGTGGCGAGTCAAGTTCCCTACGCTCAATACCCTTGGCTACCTAGCGGATTGCCTCACTTGGAAGGGTTTTTGTACCCGGATACTTATCAGCTAGACGGCGATGCAATTAGCCCGGAAGCTGTCATCAAGCAAATGCTCGGTCGCTTCGAGCAGTTGGCTTTGCCGATATATCAAAAAAATCAGAAGAATACTAAGCTGGATTTGAAAGAGTGGGTGACGCTGGCGAGTATTGTGGAAAAAGAGGCCGTGGTGGCGGACGAGCGCAATCGTATTTCTGGGGTATTCAACAACCGTCTGAATAAGGGTATGCCCTTGGGTTCTGACCCGACAGTGGAATACGCCCTCGGCATTAGGCAAACTAAGGAGAAGCCTTTGACTTTCAAGCAGGTGGAAACGCCTTCTCCTTACAATACTTATATCAATGTAGGGCTGCCCCCAACTCCGATCGCATCTCCGGGAATCGCAAGTCTGGAAGCGACTCTGACTCCGGAAAATACAGAATACCTGTATTTTATGGCTAGATATGACGGCACTCACATTTTTAGCCGCACGCAGGCGGAACACGATGCTGCGATTGCTAAAGTAGACCAGCAGTTGCGATCGACTCCATAGATTGGTAATGACTAATACAAAAGTAAAAAGTCAAAAGTCACAAAGCAAAAGCCATAATTATTCACTTTTGATTTTTTACTTTTTGAATCTTTAACTCCCAATTTATTATTTCTCAATCTAAACTCTAAACTCTAAAACCTAAAATCATTATGACTTGGGGTAAACTACTACAGCCTGACTTAGTTCTAGGCAATTCGGTCGTGAATTTAACGGCGGATATTCTGCAAAAATATCAGATAAAAGGATTAGTTTTGGATGTGGACGAAACACTCGTTCCCATTACGGCAATGAATGCTTCTCCTGAACTCAGCTTGTGGGTGCAAGAAATTAAACCCGTGGTATCGCTATGGTTGGCAAGCAATAATTTAAGTCAAAATCGGATCGGTCGAATTGCTGAGTCTTTGAATCTACCTTACATTACGGGTGCTGCTAAACCGTCGCGCCGCAAGTTGCGAACAGCAGTGACTGCAATGAATTTGCCGGTGGAACAGGTGGCGATGGTGGGCGATCGACTTTTTACTGATGTTTTGGCCGGCAATCGTTTGGGTATGTTCACTATTTTAGTAGAACCAATGGTTGATGCTGGGTATGCGCTTCGGAAGTATCCGGTGCGCTCTTTTGAAGTTTGGGTTTCTCAAGCTTTGGGGGCATCTCTGAAAATTAAAGATTAAAAATGGGCATGGGGCATTGGGCATGGGGCATTGGGCATTGGTAATTAGGAATTGGGAATTGGTAACTAATGGCAACAGACAACAGTCAACAGTCAACAGTCAACAGTCAACAGTCAACAGTCAACAGACAACAGACTCAAACTATTGTTGTTAAAATTGGAACTTCGACCCTGACTCGATCGACTACGGGAAACTTAGCTCTTTCAACTATTGCTGCATTAGTCGAAATTTTAGCTGATTTGCGGCAGCAAGGCCATCGAGTAGTTTTGGTTTCTTCGGGTGCGGTTGGGGTAGGCTGCGCGCGCTTGGGTTTGACGGAACGCCCGCGAAATATCGCTCTGAAACAGGCTGTGGCGGCTGTGGGCCAAGGGCGGCTGATGCGGGTGTACGATGACTTGTTTACTACTCTGCAACAGCCGATCGCTCAAGTATTGCTCACCAGGGGCGATTTAGTGCAGCGTAACGGTTATGTTAACGCTTACAATACTTTTCAGCAACTGCTCAGATTGGGCGTGATTCCGATCGTCAATGAAAATGATACTGTGGCGGTAGACGAACTCAAATTTGGCGATAACGACACGCTTTCGGCGCTGGTGGCGAGTTTGGTAGAAGCAGATTGGTTGTTTGTACTCACAGATGTCGATCGGCTGTATTCGGCAGATCCGCGCAGCAATCCAGACGCGCAGCCGATCGCCCTAGTCCAAAGTATGGCACAGCTCACAGAATTTCAGGTGCAAACAGGAGATTCCCGCAGCGGTTGGGGAACCGGCGGAATGGTGACAAAAATTGAAGCGGCGAGAATAGCAACTGCATCGGGAGTGCGCACAGTCATCACTGACGGCTGCTTTCCTGGTAATATCGAGAAAATACTCAACGGAGAGTCGATCGGCACTCAATTCGAGCCTCAACCGCGCCCTGTAAACGCTCGCAAACACTGGATAGCTAACGTGCTAATTCCAGCAGGAAAACTATATTTAGATGCGGGTGCTGTCAAGGCAATTTCCCACGGCGGAAAATCGCTTTTAGCTGCGGGTATTGCTCAAGTAGAAGGACAATTTCAAGCTGATGATTCCGTGGAGTTGTGCGACGCAGCAGGCAAGCAAATTGCTAGAGGACTTGTGAATTATAGCAGTTTAGAATTGAGACAAATCCAGGGCTGCAAGTCCGATAAAATTGCTGAAATTTTAGGCTATGCGGGTGTAGAAACGGCGGTACACCGAGATAACTTAGTGATTGTTTAAACTACTACATATCGAGACACTCGATCGCGCAATGAGCGAACGCAGAAATTGAGGATACTTGCACCACAGTATTGCAAGAATTTGTTTGGCTGTGTTGGAACAGCTCGTTCATCGCTTCTGTAAACAATTCAAATACATTGCGTGCTAATTCTAAAGCTGCTTGGCGTTCCGCATTAGTAAGTTCGATCTCTGCTACAACTTGCAACATCTCTGGCGTGTTTAAAAGGTGATAATTGTCTAAAGCGACATCACCTCCTCCAAAATAAACATATTCTTTTTGGGTAATTTGCTGTAATTCCATTACCACTGCTAGCGCCGCCTCAAAAAAAACTGTCGCCGTTCCTTCGAGGACTTCCACTAACACCAGTTTCTGAATGGGAGAGGCTTTCCAAGCGTAGCGTTCGAGCACTGAACACAGCGATCGCGTTTTTTTAGTTTCTTCACCCCAAAGCAGTCTAAAATCACCATAAGTCATTGATTGGTTAAAGCCAACTTCCTCTAGGTATTCTAGATAATCGTGCCAGTAATAGTTTTGGTTGTAAGTATATTTATTAATTAGTTCCTGAACTTTGTTGTTACTAGAAGAGTCTCGGATTACATATTTATTTAAATCGCTCAACCCGACAGCCAAAGGAGCCAGAATAGGTGCAAAAATTAGTCTTTGTTTCAGGTAAGTATTTTGATTGGCTAGAAATGCAAATAAGGGTAAGCGTGCAAATTCTTGCTTTTGTGTTTGAATAAATTCTAGAACTTCTTTCATAGCATCGCACCCTCACTAAGTTATTTAAACTGGGGTTTCACACCTTGCTTGATTATCGAGGCTTTTTAGGGAATATCTTTGTATTTGATATCATGTTTAGTTGTGTTTGTAGTCAGGGTCAAGTGTGATTTGCATCATATTGTGTTCCACAACTAAATCGGGGTTGAGAGTTAGTGTACTCTTAGTGAGATTTACTTGTGTGGCAATGAGTATAGATGACAAATTTCCAGGGCGAATTGCCTTTGGGTGCGTTCTGGGTTAATCTATTTTTTGTATCAGTTAAGAAAATTGTAGGAGTTAATCTTGGAACGCACTTTTTTAGCGATTAAGCCCGATGGTGTACAGCGCGGACTCGTTGGCGAAATTATCGGTCGTTTTGAAGCCAAAGGCTTTACGCTAGTTGGCATGAAGCTGATGACGGCGAGTCGCGAACTTGCCGAACAGCATTATGGCGTACACAAAGAAAGACCCTTTTTTGCGGGACTGGTAGACTTCATCACTTCCGGGCCCCTGGTGGCGATGGTGTGGGAAGGCGACGGCGTTGTGGCGTCGGCGAGAAAAATCATTGGCGCAACAAATCCTCTGAATTCAGAACCGGGGACAATTCGCGGCGATTTGGCTGTGAATGTCGGCCGCAATATTATTCATGGTTCTGATGCTGTGGAAACTGCCAATGAGGAAATTCGTCTCTGGTTCAAGGAAGAAGAATTGAGTTCTTGGACGCCTTGTTTAACTCCTTGGATTGTGGAGTAGTTTTGAGATTCTCCCGATTGATTAATCGGGAGATTATCTTAGTTTGAGGCTAAGATATTGAAGTTAAAATATTTGTTTTAGTGTTTTACAGCACTTTTCAGGTTAGTGAGGTACACAACAGAGGTAGGGACACGGCGCCGTGCCGTTTCCCTACGGCAATAGAAGAGCAATCTGGGTGTACTTCATAAACGTGGAATCTGCTGTATGTTTAAGAATTTTGCCATTAGTGGGTAATAAATGGTCGTTTGATGATTTAATTATATTAACTAATTGCTCAGATGCTGTCCACAACTAAAGGCAAGTTGTTTGTCAGCCAATAAATTTTTACAATTCATCTAGTTCTCCCACCTCTGAAATTACAGCGTATCCCCGGTTTATTAACAGCAGCTTTAGACACGGCAGTGCCGTGTCCTCAGTATCATTCCCATGCCACCGGAAACGATATTATCGCCGATCGCCCTTAGCCCCTAAACCCGCTGAGATTGCCTAAAAATCGAGCTTTTAGCCCTAGTTTCAACGTCGGCGCGGGGCGGGAAGCCTCGCGCTATTGCCATTTTGCGGTTGCGGTTTTTCTTGCAGCTTCATCGTCAAACTAACCCGCTTTAACTTCTCATTCACCTCCAAAACCCGCACTTTCACAACTTGTCCGACTTTAACAATCTGTTTCGGATCTTCCACGAATCGATCGGCTAATTGAGAAACGTGAACCAAACCATCTTGGTGAACTCCCACATCAACAAAGGCTCCAAAGTTAGCTACATTCGTGATTATGCCTTCTAATTCCATCCCAACTTGCAAGTCGGAGATTTCTTTGATTCCAGCTTGGAAAGTGGCATATTTAAACTCGGCTCGCGGGTCTCTTCCCGGTTTTTCTAGTTCGGAAATAATGTCTCTGAGTGTCGGTTCACCGACTTTTTCTGTGACATATTTCTTGATATTTACCGTCTTGATTTTTTCCGATATTTGTGTTATTCCTGTCAGCGGCAAGTCTAAATCCTTGGCGATCGCCTGCACTACAGGATAACTTTCGGGATGAACTGCTGTATTGTCCAGAGGATTTTCGCCGCCGCGAATGCGGAGAAACCCGGCTGCTTGTTCAAAAGCTTTTGGGCCAAGTTTGGGAACTTTCAGGAGTTGACGGCGATTTTTAAATGCGCCGTTTTCGTTGCGGTAATTGACAATATTTTTGGCAACTGTTGCCGTCATTCCTGATACAAATGTCAGCAGTTCTTTCGATGCTGTGTTTAAGTCTACTCCGACATAATTAACGCAGCTTTCGACTGTTTCGTCGAGTTTCTTTTTGAGCAATTTTTGGTCAACATCGTGCTGGTATTGACCGACTCCTATTGATTTCGGGTCGATTTTCACGAGTTCGGCGAGGGGGTCTTGCAAGCGCCGTCCGATGCTGACTGCGCCGCGAACGGTGATGTCGAGATCGGGAAATTCGGCGATCGCCACTTCGCTTGCTGAATAAATCGATGCACCCGATTCATTCACCATGACTTTAATCGGTTTCCTGTCCATTTCTGCCAAAACTTCCGAAACAAATTCGTCTGTTTCCCGGGAAGCTGTACCGTTGCCGATCGCGATTAATTCAATTTTATACTTTTCAATTAAATGCTTGACAATTTTACCAGCTTGCTGTCGCTGAGCGGCCGCTTGGTGGGGGAAAATTGCTTGATATTCTAAAAATTGCCCGGTTTCATCGAGGGCGGAAACTTTACACCCCGTGCGAAATCCCGGATCGATCGCCAGTGTCGGTTTCATTCCCGCCGGCGCTGACAGCAGCAACTCGCGGAGGTTGGTTTCAAAAGTGGCAATGGACTCGATATCAGCAACGGCTTTGTTGTGCGATCGTACTTCTGTAATTAACGAAGTCTTCATCAGTCGGTTGAAGGCATCCTTCAAAGTCGATCGATAAAACTCTTTAACTTCCGGTATCCTAGTTCTAATTTCCTGACCTTCCAAATAAGCCATCACGGCGGATTCATCAAACGCCAGTTCCAAATCTAAAACCCCTTCCGTTTCCCCGCGAAACAGCGCTAACATATTGTGCGACTGAACGCTTCTCGCTGCAACTTGGTAATTGCGGTACATTTCAAATTTAGTGCTTCCTTCCGGGAAATCATCTTTAATTTTCGAGACAAAAACTCCTGTTTTCATCAAGAAATCTCGCAAATAAGCCCGCAATTCTGCTTTTTCCGAAACCGCTTCCGCCAAAATATCCGCCGCCCCTTTGAGAGCTTCTTCTGCTGTTTTCACTCCCTTTTCTTCCGAAATGTATTTAGCTGCTTCCGCCTCAAAATCTGCTGGTTTAGCCGTCGGTAAGTTCAGAGACTTGATAAAATTCGCCAGCGGTTCCAAACCTTTTTCCCTAGCAATTGTCGCTCGCGTCCGCCGCTTCGGTTTGTAAGGCAGATAAAGGTCTTCGAGTTCGTTTTTTTGCAAACACGATTCGATTTTAGCTTGCAGTTCTTCAGTGAGTTTCCCCTGAGAGCTAATCGTGTCTAAAATCGACTTTTTGCGGTCTTCAATTTCCGTCAGATAGGTGAAGCGATCGGAGATGTCTCGCAATTGAATTTCATTCAGTAAATCCGTGCGTTCTTTGCGGTAGCGGGCAATAAACGGAATAGTTGCTCCCTCTGCGAAAAGTTCCAGAGCATTATTGACTTGAGACAGAGTAAGGGAAAGTTCTTGAGCAATTAGTTGAGGAATGTCGATCATAGTGCAGAAGTTCGGAACAGTCGATTTGAGATTTTAGAGGTGAGATTTACTTCAAAAAAGAGAGGAAAAAAAGTTGAAAATTAACGTTTTACAGGGTGTTGGCGCTCGTCCTGCCAGTATTAAAATGATGTTAGCATAAATGCAGTCATTTCTCAATATTATATGTTGCCTTTTAAATATCCTGTGCCGCAAACCGATCCGCCGCGATCGCCCAGAGAAACGCTGCCGACGATGTACGATTTACCCAGCGAAGACCCGGAGGAACCTGGTTTGCCTGACGAATTTCACGATTTGCAGCCGCAGTTGTTGAGCCTGACGTTTCGACCTCGGAATTATCCAGCTTCTGAGATATTTAGCGGCACCGACATGAACCTTTATTATGCCGTGCATCACACTTTGCGGCACAAGCGGCCGGATTGGTTTGGAGTTGTGGGAGTTCCCCGACTTTACGATCGATCCGAACTGCGGATGAGTTATGTTACATGGCAGGAAGGCGTGAATCCTTTTGTAATTGTAGAACTGCTTTCGCCGGGAACGGAAAAAGAAGATTTAGGCGACAATACCGATGACGAAAAGTTGCCACCTCAGTCGGCAAACGCTGCGGGTAACGGGCAAGTTTTGGAGTCGGAGAGGAAGGAGGAACCGCCTAGAAAATGGGAGGTTTACGAGCAAATTTTGCGGGTTCCTATTTATGCCGTTTTCAGCCGCTATACTAACAAATTGCGAGTATTTGAATTGAAGGGCGGACACTATCAAGAATTAGAATTGCCCGAGTCGCGAGTGTGGATTGCTGACCTAAGTTTGGGCTTGGGTTTGTGGCAAGGGGAGTTTCAGGGAATCGATCGACTGTGGTTGCGCTGGTATGATGTTGATGGCAATTGGATTCTCACTGAAGCGGAACAGCAACGGCAGCGGGCTGAGTCAGCGGAAGCTCAATTGCAGTCTTTAATTCGGCGGCTGCGGGAATCTGGCATCGATCCCGATCGATTTTTAAACGGTTAGAGAAGACTGAAGTCCTGACTAATATTATGTCCGGTCGATTACCCCTAATACGGTAGGGGCGGGTTTACGAAAAATATCTGCCAATAATTGACTATCTCAAAAACCCGCCCTTTTAATCGCTCGATCGGACATGATATAAAAACTGGTTCGCAGTCAGGACTTTAATTTTTTTTACTTCACAAGAAGACAGAAAGCCTCACTATACACAGGCTTTAACATTTGATCGAAACTTGATTGGTTGCGGCTTGTTTGTTTGTTGCTGGTACTCTTTGCGGTCAAGTCATCCGCGTAGGGAGAGTAATGCAAATAAGCTTTACCGACAGAACCGAAAAGTTGCAATTTGTCATAAATAACCGATTGCATGGCATCGATAGCTTTTTCCATTATTTCCAACAAATCCGGCTCTGACAAAGAAATGCTACTTTTTAACACGTCCATATAAGCTTCGCGAACTTCTGTATTCACATTGAATTTCGATACTCCGAATTGAATACATTGATGAATCATTGATTCCGGCAAACCGCTAGCCCCGTGCATCACTAACGGCACTGAAACAGCAGCCCGGATTTTTTCCAGACGCGGAAAATCTAGTTTTGGTTCGCTTAAATATTTGCCGTGAACGTTACCAATTGTTACGGCTAAAAAATCCACATTAGTTTCTTTGATAAACTCTACTGCTGCTACGGGATCGGTCATTTTTGCAGCTTTCTCATCGATTGTCAAACCGTCTTCCCTGCCACTAATTCTGCCGATTTCTGCTTCAACTGCCGCACCGTTAGCGTGGGCTAATTTAGTCATTTCCCGGCTAAATATTAAGTTTTGTTCGTAGGGCAAAAAAGAACCGTCTGCCATAATTGATTTGATACCGGCGGCTAGGGCGAGGTGAATGTCTTTTTCTGAGGTGCTGTGATCTAAGTGTACTGCGATCGGCACTAAAGATTTCCGGGCTGCTTCCATGGAAAGCGCGACTAAAGGCGATTTTCCGTATTGGAGGGCGCTGGGGTGAAGTTGCAGTGTAGCAGGACTGTTCAGCGCTTCGGCCGCATTGATGACGGCTTTTACTCCTTCGAGGTTGTAGACGTTAAAAGCGCCGATGGCATAACCATTTCTCAAAGCCGTGTTCAGCAATTCGCTAGTTGAGGCGAGCATATAGTACCTAGTTTAAAAACTTTTCTGAATGTCAATCATTCTAACAAAGTTTAAGAGCAAGCTCAGCTTAATTTTTGTTTATTTTAATTGCGAATTCTTCCGTTACGATTTATGTGAAGTGCATCTATTCTTGGGTAAGGTGCGCCTAGCGCACCTTACTGTTTGTTTGGTGCGCCTAGCGCACCTTACGACTAAGTGATTTACTATTTTTGTGCGTTACCAGCGTGCAAACCGCACTCTTTTACGGTCGCTTCTTCCCACCACCAGCGACCTTCGCGTTCGTGTTGGTTCGGCAATACCGGCTTCGTACAAGGTTCGCAACCAATGCTTACAAAACCGCGTTCGTGCAACTTGTTGTAAGGCACATCCAAAGCGCGAATATATTCCCAAACCTCTGCCGAAGACCAGTTTGCTAAGGGGTTGAATTTAATTAATTCATGGTCGGCAGTTGAGAATGCACTGTCAACTTCAATGACCGGAATACCGTTGCGGGTACTGGGACTTTGGTCTTTGCGCTGACCTGTAATCCAAGCATCGAGAGTATTTAATTTGCGGCGCAGCGGCTTGACTTTCCGCACGCCGCAGCATTCTTTGTGACCGTCTTGATAAAAACTAAACAATCCCTTTTCATCTACTAGGGCTTGTACTTCTGCTGCATCGGGAAACATTACTTCTAATTTAATGCCGTAATGTTTTCTGACTCGATCCAAAAACTGATAAGTTTCAGAGTGCAATCGTCCGGTGTCTAGGGTGAAAACGCGGAAATTCTTCGTGATTTTTGAGGCAAGATCGATCAGAACTACGTCCTCGGCACCGCTGAAAGAAATTGAGATATTTTCAAATTTTTCTAGGGCAAATTTGAGAATTTCTCGCGGTGTTTTTTGACTGTATTCTGCTTCTAGGGCGGCAATGTTGAGATTGTTCTGGATGGCAACCATATTTTCGCGTTATCGGTGTTCTTTTCCTCTAACCCTTTATTATAGCAGCTCGCAGCATCTCTCTCACTGATGAATTTGACTGGATCTTGCAGCAGTCTTTTCGGCTGGGCCCACAATCGAGATCGAGGATGGCGATCGCCCGCTTGTCCTAGTTTTCGTGAACCCAACACTCCTCTACTGAGTAAAATTGGACTGGCGCGCGGTCAATTGAATCTGCGCCCAAATTATAAATTAGAGAGAATAAGTTTTTTTAAATGGCCTTGTTAAAATTCCTAATTTTTGACTCTCCTCATCAATAAAATAATCTGGCTTATCTATAGATATCGTGCTATCTATCCACTGGAAAAACTTCCAATCTGTACCGAAGATTAACAGCGCTACGCGAATTTACTATAAATCTTTCGAGGTCGTGAGAATATAATCGCCATACCCGTTTAAACTTACATCTTTGGGACTTGCGCGCCGAGAATGAAGCATTAGATGAAGGCGCTTGACATCAAAATATAACATCAAAGTCAAAAGTCAAAAAATCAAGAAAATTAAAGTTTTGACAAGATGGGAACGCAGTTTTAGTAAGAATGCCCGATACTAAAGATTGCAAGCTCCAGATATGTTTAGCGGTTGGGGAATTCGCACCCAGTCGTCCTTATCTCCCGCCTACAATCCCATCGGCTATCACACAGGCTCAGTCTGGCAGCACGACAACGCTTTGACAGCTATTGGACTGCGATCGCTCGGCCGTGTCGAACAAGCCCTAGAAGTAGCTCAAGGCTTATTTGACATGACATTGCTCCAACCCTACGAGCGTCCCCCCGAACTTTTCTGCGGCTGCGAACGCAACAGCCAGAGCGATCGTCCCGTGCAGTATCCTGTAGCTTGCTCGCCACAAGCTTGGGCAACAGGCAGTATTTTTCAACTCTTGCAAATGATATTAAATTTAGTTTTTGACACTCCAGAAAAGCTATTGCAAACTATCGTTACGGTATTGCCAGAATCGATTAAACAACTGTCGCTAAACACCTTAAGGATAGGCTCAAATTGGCTCGATTTGGAATTGGAGGGGTCGGGTTCCTCAAGCGCTTGTGGTGTTACTAAAAAACGCGGGAATTTACGGTTATTGTCGAAGATTGAGTTTTGATAATTGGGAATGGGGAATTTCCTATTCCAAATTAGTAAAATTCACGACACGGGAGTCGCCGATACAGGGCTCGCAGTTTTTTCTCTTCCTTCTCTCTTAGATAACCAAATCTTTCTTCCTTCTTCCCTTGGACCAGGCGATCGGCTATATTGTATTTAGAAGTATATTAATTTGTTCGCGGTGCAGTCAAACAGTCGAGCGCGCCTGGTTCCGAACCAAGATTGTCGCTGTCAACAACAGCAAGGAAGTGTGGAATTATGTCAAAAGTTTTAGTAGTGGACGACGTGCCCAGCGAACTGGAAATCATCTGCCGGATTCTTCTAGATGCGGGAATTGAAGTGATCCGGGCAGGCGATGGCGAAGAAGCGATCGCCACGATCCGCAAAACCCCTCCGGCTCTGGTCGTTTTAGATGTAGTGATGCCGCGAATGAATGGATTTGAAGTGATTAGAGAATTGCGGGGCGATCGCGCAACGGCACACTTGCCAGTAGTATTTTGTACTCATAAAAACACCGAGATCGATAAAGCTTGGGGAACCGATTTAGGCGCTGACGCTTACCTCGGCAAACCCTTTCAACCTCAGCAACTTGTCAAAATCGTGCAGCGCCTGCTTTCAGCGTAAACAGAGTATAAAGCGATCGCCAGCTTTCACCGAAAAACATAACAGCGAGCAACCCCATTTTTTTGAAGGAATTGGGTTTCACAATTCCCTACAAGTTTTACCTTTAATGATAGCGACTGACCCCGTTGCCAAACCCGGGATTTATTTCACCCAAGCATTTGATGCCCAACAAGTGATGCTGAAAAATTCTCGCGAGCCCTCCGCTTTCTGGCCAAAGCAACATCCTCATTTGTCAGCTACACTAGAAACTAAAAATCAGCAATGAAAATAATGGCTCCCCCCGCTGCGGAGACTCAGGCAAGTGGAACCAAGCAATTTCTCCTCTTCGGTCAAGGAAGCAGTCTGTTCGGCGTAGAGTTAGACGCAGTGCGAGAAGTGCTTTCCCTCAAAGAACAACCTATTTCCCCCGTTCCCAACACCCTGCCATTTTTGCTGGGATTAACCAACTTGCGGGGCGAAATCTTAGCAGCAGCAGACTTCGGACGGTTTACAGGGCTCGAGCCGGTTGACCCCCACCACTCAAGCAGCCGCATCTTAGTGGTGGAAGCGCTCGATCCGCGAGACGTGAGATTGTCGAGAATGCGGATGGGATTGGCCGTCTCCCGCGTCGAAGGAGTTTTAGCTCTCAATCCCGATCGCATCGTCTCAGCACTAGATGTCAGTCCCGACCTAGCTCGATTCTTAAAAGGTCTGTACAATTCCCAAGGACGCTTGCTAATGATTGTCGATGTAGAAGCGATCGCCCATTCCGAACGCTGGTAAAAATCCAGAATACAGATAAATCAGCAACCGCTTTCCATCAATAATTTTAACTAACGATCGCCCTCCGCTTATTTGCCCATTCTTAATTTTATGATCGAACTTCTCTATACTTGGATCGCCACGACTTTCACCCTGACACTGCCTGACTTCTCCCAATCGCTGATAGCTGGAGTTGCTAATTGCATCATTTGTTTCTGTTACTTTGCCATCGCCTGGCTGATCACCTTAGGTTTGTGGCGAAACCGTCAATTCGGGTTCGACATCTTCGCCACAGTCACAGCCGGCATATTTTGGAGCTGCGCATTCGGTCACAGCGGCCACGCCGCCGAATACCTGGGACTGCCACACTCCCCGGTGGTGCAAACCGTGTCCGATTGGATAACTGTAATTCCGGCGATCGCTTTTTTGAGTTTGTCCAACCGCTACGACTTCTTAGTAGGTTCCACCCAAATCCTTAACTCTAAAAAAGAAACAGAACAAGCCCTCAGCGAAAGTACCCAGCGATTTCAGGCAATCTTCGACCAAGCTTTTCAACTGATCGCATTATTGGAGCCAGACGGTACTGTGATCGAAGCAAATCAGACAGCGCTAGAATTGGGAGATTTCCAAGCATCAGAAGTGCTGGGGCAGAAATTTTGGCTGGCACCTTGGTGGGCATCATCCCCAACCAACCAGCAGCGCCTAACAACGAACATTAAACAAGTCTCGACCGGCAAGTTTGTTCGGGAAGAATACGAAATTACCGACCCCAACAACCAGGTAATAGTAATTGACGTGTCGTTTAAGCCGCTGTTCAATAAAACAGGAGAAGTATTTCAAATCCTCGCCGAAGGCCGCGAGATTACCCAGCGCAAACAGACAGAAGTGGCATTGCAGCAGCTAACCGCAGAACTAGAGCAGCGAGTAAATGAAAGAACCGAGCAGATCCTGCAAACTAACGCACAATTGCAAGAAGAAATTCGCGATCGCACCGCAGTCGAAGAGCAATTAAAAGCCTCAGAACAATTCTTAAACAACGTCCTCAACACCATCCCCGACCCGATTTACGTCAAAGACGAACAGCACCGCTATTTAACATTAAACGATGCTTTTTGTCAATACATAGGTCGCAGCCGAGAAGAACTAATTGGCAAATCCTACAACGAATTCTTGCCCAAAGAGCAAGCAGATACATATACAGAAAAAGACGAATTAGTTTTCTTAGCAAATACCAACAGCGCAATCCAAGAAACCATCACAGACGCAGCAGGAAACACCCGCTTTTTCTCCGCCAAAAAATCTACCTTTGTAGATGCCGACGGCAGAAAATTTCTCGTTTGCGCCATTAGAGACATCACCAAGCGCCTGCAAGTCGAAGAACAACTGCTGCAGACACTAGCAGAAGCAGAAAGCTCCCAAAGCTTGCTGCGCACAGTCATTGACGCTACGCCAGACTGCATCTTCGTCAAAGATGGAAACTTGCGCTACACCCTAGTCAATGCAGGTTTCGCCGCCGTCTTCGGCAAAACTCAAGCAGAAATTATCGGCAAAGACGACGCAGAAATCGGCATATCGGTCGATCGCATCTTCCCCAATTTCGACGCCGAAACCGATTCCCAGAACCAAATCCAAAACTTCCGGGCCGGCAACCACCTAGCGCCCGGTTCCAACGACTTAGCCACCTTAGCCGACGGCAAAGTACGCACCTTCGACACCCAGAAATTGCCCCTCAAAGATGCAGAAGGCAACATTTTAGGAATGGTCGGCTTCGCGCGCGACATCACACAGCGCCGCAAATCCGAACAAGAACTATTGCGGTTCAAAGCAATTTTAGAAACCACAACAGACTGGGTAGGCATCGCCGACTCCCAACAGCGCACCATTTATCTCAACCGCGCAGCCAGAGAAATTTTGAGAGTTGGCGAAAACGCAGATTTAGCCGGATTCAGCATTTCCGACCTGACATCGCCCAAAAGTATCGACACTCTTATCAACGTCGGCATCCCCGCAGCTTGCCGGGAGGGGGCGTGGAGCGGCGAGGCAATGTGGCGAACTTTAGACGGCAAAGAAATACCAGTTTCTCAAGTAATTATTGCTCACAAATCCGAGAATGGAGAAATTGAATTTCTGTCAACGATCGCCCGCAACATTACAGAAAGCAAGCGCACAGAAGAAGCCTTGCAGCAGAACTTGCAAATGCTCGACCTGGCAAGCGACGCCTTGATCGTTCGGGATATTGACGGCACGATTAATTATTGGAATCAAGGAGCCGAACGGATGTACGGCTGGACAAAAAAAGAAGCCTTGGGGAAACTCACCCATACTCTATTGCACAGCATTTTTCCCCAGCCTTTAGCAGCTATCTCGGCACAGTTAGAAGAGCAGGGTTATTGGGAAGGAGAACTAATTCACACCACCAATTATGGCACTAAAATCACCGCGTTCAGCCGCTGGAATTTGCAGCGAGACGAACAGGGAAAACCGAAAGCTATTTTAGAAACCAACAACGAGATCACGGAGCGCAAGCAAGCAGAAATCGAAAAGCAAAAATTGATTTCGATCGTAGAAAGCAGCTCGGATTTTATCGGAACAGCAACCCTGGAGGGAGAGGCAACATACCTGAATGCCGCTGGAATGAAACTAGCAGGATTGCGAAATATTGAAGAAGTTAAAAGCAAAAGTATATATGACTTCTTCTGTGCAGAAGATGCTAAGATTTTCAAAGAAGAAATCGTGCCGACTACTGTGCGAGACGGTTTTTGGCATGGTGAATTCCGCTTGAGGAACTTTCAAACCGGCGAAAACTTTCCGGTTGACTTCACCCTATTTACAGTCAAACACCCAGAAACCGACGAGCCTATGGGGTTGGCAACAGTTACTCGCGACATCAGCGATCGCAAACGCGCAGAAGAAATGCTGCGCGATCGCGAAAGACTGTTCCGAGCCATTTTCGATCAATCGTTCCAATTAGTGGGGCTGCTCAAACCAGACGGCACCGTTTTGGAAGTCAACCAAACAGCCCTCGCCGTCGCCGGACTGGGGCGCGAAGAATTCGTAGGCACGCAGTTTGCAGATAATCTGTGGTGGCAAATTTCCCCAGAAGCCAAGCAAAAAGTGCAAGATGCGCTCGCAAAAGCCGCCGCCGGCGAGGTAGTCCGCTACGAAGCCGACGTACTCGTGGCTGGGGGTGCTGCGATCACTGTGGACTTCTCCCTCAAGCCGATCGTAGACGACAGCGGCAAAGTCGTGCTGCTGATTCCCGAAGCTCGGGACATCAGCGACCGCAAAGCCTTAGAACGAGAATTAGTTTTGCGTCAAACCCGCTTTGACGCATTTTTCGCAGCCGCCCCGGCTTCAATGTTTATTGTTGACGAGCATTTGCGCTTCGTGCAAGTCAACGAGAAATTAGCGGGAACCACCGGTGCCTCAGTTACCGAACACTTCGGCAAGACCTTGAGGGAAGTTGTACCAGAAAGGGTCGATACCTTAGAGCCGATGTTGCAGCAGATTCTCGCGACCAACCAACCAGTTTTGAATATCGAAGTATCCTGTTCAACTTCCAAACAGCCCGGTATCGTGCGGGATTGGTTGGCTTCTTACTTTCCTTTACCAGGATCTGACGGCAAACCCATCGGTGTCGGCGGTGTGGCGATCGAAATTACCGATCGCAAAAAAGCAGAAGTAGAGCGCGATCGATTTTTTACCCTTTCCCTAGACCTGGTTTGTATCGTAGATTTTGAAGGCAAATTCAAGCGCCTCAATCCCGCTTGGGAAACAACCCTCGGCTACACCTTAGAAGAAGTCGAAAACCAACCTTTTATCAATTTCGTCCATCCAGACGATCGCCAAGAAACCACAGCCGAAGCGGGAAAAGTATACGATGGCGCCGAAGTACAGTTCTTTGAAAATCGCTACCGCTGCAAAGACGGTTCCTACAAGTGGCTGTCGTGGAAAGTGCGACCTGAAACCGAACAAAAGCTGATGTATGCAGTCGCTCGCGACATTACCCAAAGCAAACAGGCGATGGTGCAACTGCAACAAACAACAGCCCAATTAGCCAGTTCCGAAGAGCAATTTCGGCAGCAAAGCAATCTCTTGCAACTGCTAATAGACAGCATTGGCGACGGCATAATTGCTGCCGACGAAAAAGGCAATTTTGTGTTGTTCAATCCCGCCGCCCAAGAAATCTTCGGCACGGGTTCTACAGATACTCTCCCCGACGAGTGGTCGGCAAAATACGGTTTATTTTTGCCCGATGGAGTCACTCCTTATCCCGCAGCCGACATCCCCTTAACGAGGGCAATTCGAGGAGAATCCCCTGACGACGTAGAGGTTTTCACCCGCCATCGAGGCAAGCCGGAGGGCCTGTGGATCAAAATTAACGGTCGGCCGCTCAAAGACGAAACGGGCGCACTCAAAGGCGGCGTAATAGTTTGCCGCAACGTCACCCAGGAAAGAGCATCCCAGCAGCAGATGCAGCAGTTGGCCGAGGTACAGGAACGCTTGCTGCAAGAACTCAAAACGCGGCAAAATGCTCTCGACGAATCTGCGATCGTCAGCGAAACTGACCCCAAAGGCATGATTACCTACGCCAACGACAGATTCAGTCAAATATCTGGTTACAGCATGGGAGAACTCCTGCACCGCGACCACCGCATCATCAATTCCGGCTACCATCCCAAATCATTTTTTCAAGAAATGTGGGTGACAATTTCTCGCGGCTTGGCGTGGAAAGGGGAAATCAAAAATCGGCGCAAAGATGGCTCGTTTTACTGGGTAGATTCCACGATATCCCCCATTTTTGATACCAGCGGCACCATAGTCAAATATATCGCCATCCGCTTTGACATCACCGAGCGCAAAGAGGCAGAAGAACGATTGGAAAAATTGGCCGCAGAACGCAAAGCTGAAGCCGATTCTCTGACGCAGCAAGTCCTCAAATTGTTGGGAGAAATTAAAGGCGCGGCTCAAGGAGACTTGACAGTCAGGGCGGAAGTTACTAACGACGTTTTAGGTGCTGTCGCCGACTCTTTCAATTTCTTAATCTGTTCTCTGCGGAAGGTGGTAACGGGAATTCAAACTTTAGCCGAACAGGTAACATCTGCCACCGGCGAGTCGATTAACAATACCAGTCAACTCACCCAACAGGCGGAAATTCAAGCAGCAAAAATATCTGCCATCATGCTGGAAATCGAGCGGATTGTGAATTCGATCCGCGACGTGCGAGATGTTTCGGTGCGCGCCGAAACAGTTGCCCAGCAGTCTTCTCACACGGCTGAAGTCGGCGGTATGGCTGTCGATCGAGCTGTCGAAGGCATTAACGGGCTCAGGTTGACGATCGCCTCTACCTCGAAAATGATGAAGCGTTTGGGCGAGTCTTCCCAACAAATTGGGAAAATTGTGACTTCGATTTCTCAACTTGCTTCGCAAACTAATTTATTAGCTCTGAATGCTACTATTGAGGCTGCCAGAGCCGGCGAACAAGGTTTAGGTTTTGCAGTTGTTGCCGAAGAAGTGCGGAAATTAGCAGAAAGATCGGCGGGCGCTACTGAGGAAATATCTGAAATTGTCGGTACAATTCAAGAAGAAATCAGCCGTGTCATGAAGGCAATGGAATCTGGAACCCAAGAAGTTGTGGAAGGTACAAAGCTCGCCAGCGAAGCTAAAACTCACCTGAATGCTATCATTGAAGTGAGCCGGGAAATGAATTCTTTGGTGGAGAACATTACCCGTGCGGCGGCGAAGCAAACTGTTTCGGCTGAGGAAATTTCTAACAGCATGCAGCAAGTGAGTGAGATTGCGAATACAACTGCACAAAAAGGTTCGGATGTAAAAGCATCTTTGGACGATCTCTCCGGTTCAGTTGGTAAATTACAAAAGTCGGTGGCGAATTTCCGCAGTTAGTCAGTTGACAGTTAACTATTGACAGTTAACTGTTATACGAATCACTAATAACTATCATTGGGGTTTGGGCGGGTTCGCGATTATCCTGAATGTCAAGTTATAGATAATCGTGCACCGGCCCCTACAACAATTACACTCAATTAACGGGACATCATATATAGCAGTTCTCAATCTTGGTGAGGTATGCCCTATCCCCACGGAGGCCGCTTATCGAGCGCGCACCTCATGTTACTGAGAAAAGCTATATGTAAAAACTGCCAACAGACAACAGACTCATATATTTGACATCCACCCCGGCGTAAACGCACGGGGATTCCCAAACCTCACGATTTAGGTTTCTGCTTCCGTCCCTTGCGGGTTTTCGCACCAGCCTTAACAGATTTACTCTGTTCGGGTCTTACAGTCGCTCCACAGACTGATACGGCAAGCCCGGCCGCCAAAATATTCAAAGCTGCATTGATGTCTCGGTCGTGGTGCGTCCCACAGCTAGGACAATCCCATTCCCGGATATTCAACGGCATCTTTTCAACTATGTGTCCGCACTCAAAACATCGTTTTGAACTCGGAAACCATCGGTCAATCTTGATTAAAGTGCGACCGTACCAGTCGCATTTGTAGTCAAGTTGTCTGACCAGTTCACCCCAACTAGCATCACTTATCGCTAAAGCAAGTTTCCGGTTTTTAACCATATTCTTCACAGCTAGGTCTTCTACGGCGATGGTTTGGTTTTCACGCACCAACCGCGTTGTTAACTTGTGAAGATTGTCTTTTCTTGCATCGGCAATGGATTGATGTACTTTCGCTATTTTAAGTCGTGCTTTGTGTCGGTTGTTAGAGCCTTTCTGTTTCCGACTTAACGCTTTTTGCGCTCTTGTGAGCTTGCGATATTTTGCCTTGAATCCTTTGGGGTTGAAAATCTTTTCGCCAGTGCTTAGAGTGAGTAAACTCGCAATCCCCAAGTCAATGCCGACTTGACTATCTGTTTTGGGTAGTGCTTCGATTTCAACATCTACCAACAGAGAGACTGACCACCTGCCAGATGGTGCAAGCTTCACCGTAATCGTTGATGGTGTCGCACCGACAGGCAGCATCCGACTCCAGCGAATAGGCAACGCTTGAGTGCATTTTGCTAAGTAGACCTGTCCGTTTTTAAACTTAAAAGCAGATTTGGTGAACTCAGCACTACCACCATTGCGTTTCTTTTTGCAGTTAGGATATTTTGCCCGTCCATCAAAAAAGTTGGTATAAGCCGTTTGTAAATGTCTCAAGCATTGCTGTAATGGCACACAGCTAACTTCATTAAGAAAATCAAGTTCTTGGGTTTTCTTCCATTCGGTTAACATTGAAGAAGTCTCAGCATAGCCTACCCGTTTCTGGTCTTTGTACCAAGCTTCAGTTCTTGCAGCTAAAGCACGGTTATAGACCAAGCGAGTACAACCCAATGTACGTCGCAACAAACTTTCTTGTTCCGGCGTTGGGTAGAATCGGTAGCTGAAGGCTTTTAGTGTCATACTCACCTTGAGGGCCTTACTTTCACATTCTAGCACGTCTTGTGTGAAATGGTAGGTCTTAACAAAAATTTAAGTAAAGCCGTCCTAAAAGGACGGGGTTTCTAACCCATTTTTTTGATGAATGATGACGAGTTAAACGAATTAATAGATGCTTTCACCGCAGAAACCCAAGAGTTTCTCCAGTCGATGGAGACGAACTTATTGGCGATGGAAGCTGCCGGGTTGAAAGAGCGAGAAGCGGCAGTTAAAGAAATGTTTCGGGCGGCTCACTCGATTAAAGGTGCGGGTTCGATGTTGGGCTTTCACAACCTGTCGGCGGCGGCTCACAGGCTGGAGGACTGTTTTGTCATTTTGCGCGATCGCACAGACTTGTCGGCCCTGGAACCTGCAACTGTGACGGTTTTACTGCAAGGGGTGGATGCTCTCAAAAGAATTGCAGCCGATTCAATTCACCACTCGGATGCCAGCACTCCCGATCGAAAGGAAAACTTGGAGACGATCGCCCAAATCCAAGCTCAGTTCGAGCGTCAGTACGGCCCGCCACAACCACCGCCAGTTCCGGTAATGAGCAAGTCGGCGGCCCCGGAAACCCTAAAATTGATTTTTGAACATGAGTTGCCGCCAGTGTTCGATCGCCTGGAAACCGAGCTTTCCCAAGCTTCTGAGGCAGATTTGGCAAAAAGCGTGACCGCCCTCAACCAGGTTTACTATCAACTCTCCGGTTTGGCTGGAATGCTGCAATTTCACGATTTTGGGAAAGTCGCCGAACCCCTCAGAGATTTGATCGACTCTGCAGACTTGACTTTAGAACGGTTGCAGTCCGAGGGTTGGGCGATCGCCCAAAACTTGCAAACCGCACGCCAGCAGCTACTGGAAGGAAAGGCGATCGAAATCCCTCAAAACTCCCCCGCCCCCGAACAGGAATCAGAAGAATCGGAAACATCGGAAACATCGGAAACCCCTTTTTCCTCGACTCCCCCACTCCTCCACTCCTCCACTCCCCCCCTCTCTCCCTCCTCCACTCCTCCACTCCCCAACCCGCAAAGGCCAACAATCCGAGTAGACTTGGAACGCTTGACAGAATTAGTGAATCTAGTCGGAGAATTAGTCATCAACCGTACAAATTTGGAACTTCAAGAATCCGAACTGCGCGGCGAAGTCAAGCGCATCCGCCGCAGTATCGTAGATTTAAATCAATTCGGCGGTCAGTTGCGAGAAGAATACGACAGACTGAGTTTTGGAGACTGGAAGCTGGGAAATCCCCCCCCAGAAATCGGGAAACTTTCAGCAGCAGAAACAGAATTCCCAGTGATTGCTAACAGCAAATCTTCTCAGGAAAATTCTCACTTCGATCTCTTAGAGATGGATCGTTATACAGAGTTCCACTCTACAGCAGCAGAAGTCATCGAAACTGCCGAAGCAATTTCTCAATCCGCCACCAAATTAGACACCTTAGCGATCAAATTCGAGCGCAGTACCGACCAACTGCGCCGCATCACCGAACAACTCCGCAGCCGCGTCATGCAGTTGCGAGTAGTTAGCTTCAGCCGAGCCGTCGATCACTTGCCACGAGCGCTCAGGGATATGTGTCTCACATACGATAAAGATGTCAACCTGCTGCTGCTGGGACGCGATACAAAAATTGATGAAAGTTTGCTCGACGCCTTGCGCGACCCCTTAGTACATCTAGTGCGAAATGCTTTCGACCACGGCATCGAAATGCCCGAAATTCGGCAGGAAATAGGCAAGCCGCCAAGCGGTCAAATTGAAATTGAAGCCCGCCACCAAGGCGGCCAAACTATTATTACTGTCGCCGATGACGGGAAAGGCATTGACCCGGAAATGATTCGCCGCAAAATTGTGAATAAGGGTTTGGCGACGGAGGAACAAGCTCAAGAATTTTCCATTGCCGAACTCTACGATTTTCTATTTTGGCCGGGTTTCAGCACAGTCGAAGAAGTGAGCAACCTTTCAGGCCGGGGGGTCGGCCTGGACGTGGTACGGGCTAATTTGCGGACGGTGCGCGGAACTGTGAAGGTTGACTCTCGCTTGGGAAAGGGTACGAGTTTTATCCTCAAACTGCCACTGCTGCTGTCGATTACTGATGCCTTGATGGTGAAGACCGATCGCAATAAAATAGCGGTGCCACTGGATGCAGTTGAGGAAATTCTCCACATTAAAGCTTCGGAAGTTCACACCGCTGGGAATCAGCCCATGCTGTGGTGGCGCGAGGAATTTATTCGTTTGGTGCGACTCCAAGATTTGCTCGAATACACCATTTTGGGGCCGGATGCACCCTCTCCTGACCCTTTGACCCAAGACCACATTCCGGTGCTGGTTTTGGCTTCTAGCGAAGGAATCCTGGCGGTGGCTGTCGAACGGTTGATCGGTCAGCAGGAAATTGTGGTAAAACCCTTGCCACCTCCTCTGTCTAAGCCTCGCGGGGTTTTGGGGAGTACGATTTTGGGAGACGGCCGAGTCGTAACAATTTTGGATGTGGACGATTTGGTGGGTCAATCTTCAGCAAATACTTCGATAGCGCCTGTTTCCGGTACAGCGTCCCAGTTACCACCGAGTTCGAGTCAAGCACCCCAGATTTTGGTGGTGGACGATTCTTATACTATTCGTCAATTGCTTTCTATGACGCTGACTCGGGCTCGCTACCGGGTGGTGCAGGCGAAAGACGGCATGGAGGCCCTCGAAAAGTTGCAAAACGGTCTCGATTGCAGTTTGGCGATTGTGGATATTGAAATGCCCCGGATGGATGGATTTGAGTTACTGCGATCGATCCGATCGACCCACCGGTTTGCTAATATTCCCGTAGCCATGCTGACCTCGCGCAGCGGCGAAAAACACAGGCAAATGGCAATGGAATTAGGTGCTAACCAATATTTCACCAAACCTTACAGCGAAGCCCAACTTTTAGAAGCCATCCCCAAATTAATCAAACATTAAATAATCCCCAATAACGGTAACGTGCCTAATGCCAACCTACTCAAATCAAATATTTGTCAATCTTCAACCTTCAATCTTCAATCTTCAACCTTCAATCTAAAATTTAAAATCTTCAACCTTCAACCTTCAATCTAAAATCTTCAACCTTCAACCTTCAACCTTCAACCTTCAATCTAAAATCTAAAATCTACAATCTAAAATCTAAAATCTACAATCTACAATCTACAATCTAAAATCTAAAATCTAAAATCTACAATCTACAATCTACAATCTACAATCTACAATCTACAACCTACAATCTACAATCTAAAATCTAAAATCTAAAATCTACAATCTAAAATCTACAATCTAAAATCTAAAATCTACAATCTAAAATCTACAATCTAAAATCTAAAATCTACAATCTACAATCTAAAATCTAAAATCTAAAATCTAAAATCTAAAATCTACAATCTACAATCTACAATCTACAACCTAAAATCTAAAATCTACAATCTAAAATTTAAAATCTACAATCTAAAATCTAAAATCTACAATCTACAACCTAAAATCTAAAATCTAAAATCTAAAATCTAAAATCTAAAATCTACAATCTACAATCTAAAATCTAAAATCTAAAATCTAAAATCTAAAATCTAAAATCTAAAATCTAAAATCTACAATCTACAATCTTCAATCTAAAATCTAAAATCTACAATCTAAAATCTAAAATCTAAAATCTAAAATAGAATGACTCACGCCAATTACAATCGCCGCTTTCGCAGCAAGAAACAAGGCTCTCCCAGAACGCCTCCTCGAAAACTTGTTTCCTTTGAGCTGGGGAACATTTACTATGCAGTTCCTATTGAAAGGGTACAGTGCGTTATTAAAGACTTTGATGCCTACGGTTTTTTAAATAACGGTCAAAGTTTAGTGCGACACCAAGAAAAACTGATTACCTTGATTAATTTATCCAAAATATTTCCCAGCAGTCGGAGCATTGGTGACTGCAAATACCTGATTATTTGCAGCTTAAATAAGAGCGATCGGTTGGGAATTCCCATTCCTAATATGCCCAAAGTTTTAGAAATTTCCGAAGAAAGCTTCTGCGAAATTCCCGAATTGTACCGTCAACAGCAACTGCCTCCGGTAATAGAAAAGTTAATTCGCGCACCTGACGGTTCCGAAGTCTTTTATCTGAATTTGGATCTATTTAGCGAAATGTAGGGTGTTCACTTTTCCAGGTACCATACAATATAAATGGTATTTTCGCAAACAAAAAGTTATTTATGAAAAAACTCACAATAATGTCGATCGCCCTACTAATTTTTGCAGCAACTCTCGAACTGCCGAAAGTGGGGCTAAAACTAAGTGCGATCGGGCAAATAGAAACACCCCAACCAATCCCAACACCCCAACCAATCCCAACACCCCAACCAATCCCAACACCCCAACCACAAACACCCCAACCAATCCCAACACCCCAACCAATCCCAACACCCCAACCAATCCAAACACCCCAACCAAAAGCAGCCGACCCCAAAAACCTCGGCTACGTCTCCCCAGAATTTGCCGAAAATTTCTCCCAGCAACAAATCGACCTAATCAACGCCAACGTCGAAACGCTGCTGCTAACTCAAAGCTGCTCCCGCTGCGACCTCCGAGCCGTAAAATTAGTTAACATTAACTTAAAAAATCCCATCCTTACAGGAGCAGATTTATCAGATGCCAACCTCAGCGGTAGTCGCTTCGAGATATCAGATTTTGTCAACACCAATCTAGCTCGCACAAACTTAAGCGGAGCCGAATTAGTAGGAGCGAGAATCAGCAACGCTAACCTCAGAAAAGCTAACTTGACAAAGACAAATTTAGACAGTGCAGACCTGCGATTTTCCGACTTGAGAGATGCCAATCTTTCCGATGCCAACCTCCGCAATGCTAATATAGATGGCGCTAGTATCGATCGAGCAAGTATGGCCGGCACCACAATGCCCGACGGCCGGAAAAATCAATAATATAGCAGAAGGAAGAAGGAAGAAGGAAGAAGGAAAAGGCCTCGTTTCCTGTGCGATTGAAATCGCTTATTGTCAAACTTTTGTCCGCCTACGGGGACTGAATACAAGTTTTTTGATTCCTTGTTCCCAGGCTCTGCCTGGGAATAAATATCTAGAGGCTCTGCCTCGTTGCCTCGTTGCCTCGTTTCCTGCTTCCCTCTTCCCTCTTCCTTCTTCCCTCTTCCTTCTTCCTTCCCTCCGTTACATCCGTTACATCCGTTACATCCGTCGAGCGAATCCGTTGCCAAACTTCCCTCTGAATCAAACAGCCAAAAACCTCTGAATCACCTCATCACTTAAATCGCTAGTGCTTCCAGAAGCCACAATTCCCCCTTTTTGCATAGCATAATACCAGTCAGCTTGCCGCACAAAATGCAAATGTTGCTCCACCAACAAAACAGAAATTCCCCTAGTAGCAACTACGCGGCGCACAGCAGCTTCAATATCTAAAATAATCGACGGTTGAATTCCTTCCGTAGGTTCATCCAAAACCAGCAACTGCGGCTCACCCATCAAAGCCCTAGCAATAGCTAACTGCTGCTGCTGTCCCCCGCTCAAATCACCTCCCAGGCGATCGAGCATAGTTTTCAAAACCGGAAATAAATCAAAAATTTCATCAGGAACTTCAGGATTTTTGATTTTGGTTGGTTTCGCTTCCAAACCTAACAATAGATTTTCCTTCACCGTCAAACGGGGAATAATTTCGCGCCCTTGAGGTACGTAACCAATTCCCAATCTAGCCCGCTGGTGAGTCAACTTTGAAGCAATAGATTCTCCGCCAAAAGCAATAGTGCCGCTGCGCGGTTGCAGCAACCCCATAATCGTTTTTAGCATAGTAGTTTTCCCCACACCATTGCGGCCGATCAAGCAAACCATTTGCCCCGCATTTACGCTTAAATCGACATCGCGCAAAATGTGACTTTCGCCGTAATAAACATTCAAATTAGAGACTTGCAGCATAGTTTTTAATTGGTAATTGGGTCTAGAAATTGGTAGCAACTAACAAATAACTTCTTCCTTCTTCCGTCTTCCGTCTTCCGTCTTCCGTCTTCCTTCTTCCTTCTTCCTTCCTCTTACTCTTCCGGTTTTCCCAAATATACCTCAATTACCCGATCGTCATTTTGCACCTCATCCATAGTCCCCTCGCACAAAACCGCACCCTGATGCAACACCGTCACCTGCCGTGCAATCTGCCGCACAAACTCCATATCGTGTTCAATTACCAACACCGAATGACTTTCCGCCAGCGAAATCAGCAACTCTCCAGTTAACATCGTTTCCTCATCCGTCAAACCAGCCACAGGTTCATCTACCAACAACAAATCAGGAGATTGAGCCACCAACATTCCAATTTCCAACCATTGCTTTTCCCCGTGAGAAAGCAAACCAGCCAAAACATCAGCTTTAGCAACTAAACCAATTGTTTCTAACAAACCGGAAACCGTGCGTTTTTCAGCAGCCGAAGCAGGCTTGAATAAAGTCGAAAAAACATTTTTATGGCGGCTGCAAGACAATTCCAAATTTTCGCGCGGCGTTAAATTCAAGTAAACTCGCGGCGTCTGAAACTTGCGACCAATTCCCAAGCGCGAAATCCTATCTTCCGACAACTTGCGTAAATTTTGTCCCTTAAATAACACCCGGCCCTCTGTCGGCTGCACCTTCCCGGTAATCGAATCGAGAAAAGTTGTTTTCCCCGCACCGTTGGGGCCAATGATAACTCGCAGTTCGCCCGCATCCATGCTGAAATTTAAACCGTTGATAGCTTTAAAACCATCAAAACTAACCGTTAGGTTTTCTATTTCTAATACTTTGCCATTCATAATTAGTCATTAACTCACTAATGGACAATAAACCAATACATTTTGTATGTGCCAAGCGCAAATATTCTCCCTTCTTAAGGCGATTTTATCACCTCTCGTGGCACCATACTTTCTACTTTTTTCTAGCAGTTTACTCTAAACTAAAACTGCTAGAACTGCTCGACATTGGAGGTGGAGCGGCAGCTAAAATGCGTTCAGCTAACTTCGAGAGTGGCAAACTTTGCACGTATACTTTTCCAGGCCCAGTCATCTTTGCCAAAAACAAGCCTTCACCTCCAAATAAAGCATTTTTAAACCCGCCAACAAACTGAATATCGTAGTCTACTGTGGGAGCAAAAGCTACCAAACAGCCGGTGTCTACTCGCAACACTTCACCAACTCCCAAATTTTTCTCAACTATTGTTCCTCCCGCATGAACAAAAGCTAGCCCGTCACCCTGCAATTTTTGCAGAATAAAACCTTCTCCGCCAAAGAAACCGACACCGAGGCGCTTGGTGAAAGCTACCTCAATTTCAATGCCATTCGCTGCACAGAGAAATGAGTCTTTTTGACACAAAAATTTACCGCCAAGTTGGCCTAAATCGAGGGGAATTACTTTACCCGGATAAGGGGCGGCAAAAGCGACGCGGGCCTTGCGGTTTCCGGCGTTGACAAAGGTGGTAATGAAAAAACCCGCTCCTGTCAGCATCCGTTTGAAACCTTGAAATAAGCCGCCGCCTGTGGATGTTTGCATTTGGATGTCGCCTTCCATGTATGTCATGGTTCCAGCTTCAGCCCTCACCCCTTCTTTGGGGTCGAGTTCAATTTCGATGAGTTGCAAATCGTCGCCGTAAATTTTGTAGTCAATAATATCTGCCATATTTTTTTCCTCAAGTTAAAGAATTAAGCTGCTTGCTACTGATATCTAAGGATCGTGAATTAAATAATTTGCTTAAGCCTGTGGGATGGGCGTCTCGCCCGTCTATAAGGGACGGGCGAGACGCCCATCCCACAAGAACAATTAAAATTGCAGGTTATTTAATTCTCATTCCTAAGTAGGTGGACATATATATTGCATATTCTCAGAGAAAAACGCAGCTTTTCCCAAGTCTATGGCGATTACTTCGTTCCTCGCTGCCTGGCGAAATTTATTTATGTCAGCCTACTTCTAAATTACACGATATTTTTGGACTCAATGTTCAAGTTCTTCTTTTTCGCGCTGCACTTGGGGGTCTTGTTCCAGGCTGGGGTAAGTAGATGCGTACTTGGGTCTTCTGAACAAGCTGCGGATTTGGTCGAAACCTTGATGTTGCAGCCATCCGACTAAGCCGTCGGGCAGCACTGTGACTACTATTAGGAATAGCGCGCCTTGGAAAAATAGCCACACTTCGGGGAATTGTTCGCTCAAGAAACTCTTGCCAAAGTTGACTAGCAGCGCTCCCAATATTGCTCCCGATAATGTGGCGCGACCTCCCACTGCGACCCAGATTACCATTTCAATTGAAAAGGCAATATCCATTGCTTTTGGCGAAATAATTCCGGTTTGTACGGTAAATAATGCGCCTGCAATCCCGGCTAAACCGGCGGAAATTGCAAAGACTAAAACTTTGTATCCTGTGGGATTGTAACCTGAGAAACGCAGGCGTATTTCGTCGTCGCGAATTGCTACTAGCAGGCGGCCGAAACGCCCGCTGGTCAGCCACCTGCAGAGGGCGTAAGTTGCTGCTAGAAATAGTATGGTAAGAATGTAGAAAATATATTGAGTATCTCGGTCATTTACTGTGGCTCCGAACAGGGTTTTAAAGTCGGTAAGTCCGTTGGTGCCGTTAATCAGTTTTTGCTGACCGTTAAAGAAGTTGAAAAATACAATGGTTGCTGCTTGGGTGAGAATTGAAAAGTAAACGCCTCGAATTCGATTGCGGAATACTAAATAACCTAAAAGTGCACCCAAGATAGCGGGGATGAGAACTACTGCTAATGCTGAGAAAGGAAATGAATAAAATGGTTGCCAAAACCAGGGGAGTTCGGTAACGCCGTAGAGATTCATAAATTCTGGCAATTGACTGCTGGCGGTTGGGGGAATTTGCAGTTTTAGGTGCATGGCTAAGGCGTAGCCGCCGATCGCAAAAAACACCCCATGCCCTAAACTAAGCAAACCTGTGTATCCCCAAATCAAGTCTATGCCGAGGGCGGCAATTGCTAGAGCTAGAAATCGCCCAAGTTGGTTGAGACGAACGTCGGGGAGTATTCCTGGGATGAGCAATATGAATGTGAAGGCGATCGCGCTGACAATTGCCGCTTCTTTTAGCCAGGGTTTTTGATGTTTGTTCTGCATTTTTCGCTACACTCGCAGTTGTAATTTTTAATTTTCTACCGTCCGCCCTTTTTGCGGGAAAATCCCTCCCGGCTTCACTTGCAGAAAAGCCATAATTAAAGCGAATACCATTACTTTTGCCATACTGGTTGTGGCGAAAAATGTGAAGAAATCGGCTAAAGGCTTGATAGGAGCGAACATTATTGCTAAGGTTCCAGAACCGATCAGGTAATTTGCAGTACCGATCGCGATCGCAGCAACTACACTCCCCACAATCTTGCCGACACCGCCCACAACCACCACCATAAAAGTATCGACTATATAATTTTGTCCGGTATTTGACCCTACGGAACCGATCAAACTAATCGCGCACCCGGCGACACCTGCCAGCCCCGAACCCAAAGCAAAAGTCAGCGCGTCTACTTGTTCGGTAGGAATTCCCAAACACGCACTCATGCTGCGATTTTGTGTCACGGATCTAATCCGCAATCCCCACACAGACTTTTGCAAAAATAGGTAAATTCCCGCCAAACAAATTCCTGTCAGGACAATAATAAAAATTCGGGCGTAGGGCAACTGAAAAGTGCCCAGCGGGATGCCGCCCCGCAACCATGCAGGTGCAGTTACGTCCACATTTTGAGCGCCAAACCAAGGTTGAGTTACTACCAGTTTGTAAGTTTGCCCTAAAAACGCGCTCGCCGCCCAGGAAATACCCAAAGATAAAGGCAAAATTACGGCGATAATTTTGCTGCGAATGCGATCGAAATCCGATCGCTGCTTCAGCACTCGCAAACCGCCAAAAAACAGCAAACAAAACACCGCAATCCCAATTACCAGCACCCAACTGACGCTGCGGACAAACTGCTGCAAAATTAAACTTACGCCCCAAGTTGCCAGCAGAGTTTCTAGGGGCCGCCCGTAAAGATAGCGAATTACTCCGCGTTCGAGAATTAATCCTACCAACGCAGCTACTAAAAAAGCTAGGGGAATCGCAAATAAAATATAGGTTTCAAAAGCAAATCCTCCGATACCTTTGAAGACATTTTGCACCACGAAAGTTGTATAAGCCCCCAGCATCATCAACTCGCCGTGAGCCATATTAATCACGCCCATCAGCCCGAAAATAATTGCTAGTCCCAGGGCTGCAATTAGTAAAACAGCGCCGATGCTAATGCCGTTAAATAAACCGTCTAATAAGCCGATCGCCACTTTTTCTCCTCCTATTTTTCTATAATATTTGGTGCAATTATGTAACAAGTAATGTGCGCTATGCACACCCTAAAGACGCGATTTTTTGTATGAGGGGAAGGTGCGACATCAGCGCACGGAGCGATGTTTTAGGTAAACTAATAAATCGGGGAAAGGTACGCATTGCGCCACCACCATAAAGACGCAAGTTTTTGTATGAGGGGAAGGTGCGCCCTAAGCACCCGGAGCGACGTTTTACCTGTACAGTTATGTAAGGGGAAAGGTGCGCAATGCGCACCCGGAAAGAGTTTTAAATTAACTTAATTATGAACTCTTGAATTTTCCGCCTTTTGCGGGGTCTGACCAATCGCAAGAAAAGCCTTTTGTTTCAGCGACAAACTGATTCCAAGGAACTGGCTGCACTGCTTGTGGCGTAGCATAAGCGATGTTAAACAAACCGTCGTCTCTCACTTCGCCCAAGCGCACAAATTTAGAGATGTGGTGGTTGTTTTCCATCGTAACTTTGCCCTCAGGCGCGTCAAAGGTTTGACCTAAAGCTGCTGCCCGCACTTTTTCTAAATCGTCGGCTGTTCCTGCTTTTTCGACGGCTTGCTTCCACAGGTAAACCATGATGTAAGCTGCTTCCATCGGGTCGTTAGTCACTCTCTCTTTGCCGTATTTTGCCTTGAAAGCTTCCACAAATTTTGTATTTTCGGGAGTTTCCACAGTCATGAAGTAATTCCAGGCGGCGTAATGGCCTTTAAGATATTCTACGCCGATCGCCTTTACTTCTTCTTCCGCAATACTGACCGACATTGACGGATATTTGTCCGGCCCCAAACCTGCACCCTGCAACTGTTTGAAAAATGCTACGTTGCTGTCGCCGTTGAGGGAATTGAAAATGACGCCGCCGTCAGGCAAAGCTGCCTTAATTTTAGTAATAATTGGCGTGACTTCTGTGCCGCCCAAAGGAATGTAATCTTCCCCAACTAATTCGCCGCCTTTGGCTGCTAGCTGTGCCTTGATAATGGTATTTGCCGTGCGGGGGAAAACGTAGTCAGACCCGACCAAGAAGAATTTTTTCCCTTTATTTTCTAGCAGCCAGTCCACTGCTGGTTCGATTTGTTGGTTCGGCGCCGCCCCCGTATAAAAGATGTTCTTGGAACACTCTTGACCCTCGTATTGTACGGGATACCAGAGCATATGATTTTTTTCTTCAAATACCGGCAATACTGCTTTGCGACTGGCGGAAGTCCAGCAGCCAAAGACTGTGACAACTTTATCTTGGTCGATCAATTTTTTGGCTTTTTCTGCAAAAGTCGGCCAGTCTGAGTTTCCATCTTCTACTATTGCTTCGATTTGTTTTCCGAGGACGCCGCCAGCTTTATTGATTTCTTCTATCGCTAATTGTTCGGCATCGACAACGCTTTTTTCGCTGATTGACATCGTGCCGCTCAAGGAATGCAAAATTCCTACTTTGATCGTGTTTCCCCCCCCGGCGACTGCTGGTGTAGTTCCTGTTGATGTGGGAGAAGCGGCTGGAGTTGCTGTTGGAGTGGGAGTTCTACAAGCTTTGAGAAATAAACTTGATGTCAGGGTAGCAGAACTGTATAAAATAAATTTCCGCCGATCGAATCGCTTTGTCATTTTTTCTTGTTACTCTTGAATAGATGAGTCAGATGATTGAGAATAATAACACATAGCGACTTGATATTAAGACTCCCTTAATCAGAGAGTTGTATTTTTGGATACAAAATTTATTATTAAGTAAATTAAAGTTTAAGGACAATTTTCGACAATTTACAGTACAGTCTCTCAAAACGCGTGGCGATCGCACTGTGCTTTGAGTACGATCGGATTTGTGTAAATCACCCTGATTGTCGCATAACAAATTATTTGTGGCTTTTAAAAATTAATGCCGTATCATTTCGAGGATCTGAAGTCCTTGCTAGATAAGCATTGTAGCATTTTTTACCCAAAAAGTACAGCAGTGACTTTAACACGCTCGTTGTCGCTATTTAAACTTTTCACAAATTCTGTGTTGCTTCTTAAAAAACGGGGCTGGCAAAAATTAGGGCAGCGTCTAACCAATTAAGCATCGTTTTTTGAAAAAACAGCTTAGAAGGTTGATTATAAAATCAAACTGCTCTAGAGGCGTGCTCGTGATACGGGATTGTACCCGATCGATCCATCTCCGTTGAGGCGATCGCTGCCTTGAAAACCGTTGCAGGACACCCAGACGCTTTTTTGGCGCGATCGCACCCTCGATCGAATGTCCGAAAACATCCCCATCACCTACATTCTCACTCGCCATACAATTTTCCTATACAATTGTCCTAAATTTTTGCCTTGCCTGGGCCGAAAGTCTTAACGCCGATCGCATTTGCATTTGCCTCAACGCTTGAGATTATTCCGGCTATCGGGACTGTCGCCCCGATTATATTCAAGCCATGAAAGAAGTATTTCAGCTAGGGACAAAACAAGGGAGAGAAGGCGAGGCAATTTCTATCTCAACACCGCTGATTGAGCTAAAAAAGACAGAAATCATTAAATTAGGAAAAATTAGGAAATAATTGGGGAGTGCGTTGGGAAAAAACTTGGTCTTGTGACGCCGACGGTGAAGTTACTTGTGGCGTTTGCGATTCATGTCAGTTACCACGGGCAGCGTTTAAGGAGTTAGGTTTACAATATCCGCTGCCTTACGCTCCCAACCCGAACACCGCTCGATAAAAATTTTCTTAAAGATTTTTCCGCACAGAATTTTAACCAATAGATAATCTCTTTTAATCAAAGCTTATTCCAAATAGCTTATAATAGTTATGCAATTTTCAACTGCCACTAAAACTCCTAAAAATTATGAAGAGGCGGCATTTTGTTGGGTTCTCCCTATTGTTTGTAGCAAGCTGTTCGACAACAGTAAATCAATCTAATCGCAGTTTTTCCAATTTGCCCGACAGTGAACCAGAAACCCTTGAATTTGCCGTAACTGATATTCAGGGAGCAGAAGATTTGCAACAAAATTATCAAACGTTTCGGACTGTTCTTGGGGAAGTTTTGGAGAAAAAAATTGAATTTTTCCCAGTAGATAACTATATAGCAGCAGCCGTAGCTCTCCAGTCGGGTCAGCTAAAATTAGCTCTAACAGGACCATCTGAATATGTGATTGTGCGGGCCCGGACAAATGCTGTTCCCATCATTGCCATCACCCGCCCAGACTATCACTCAATTATTCTTGTTCCTGCCAATAGCGAGATTAAATCAGCAGCACAATTGAAAGGAAAAACAATAGCTATGTGGGAAATAGGTTCAACTGGTGGTCATCTAGGGCCTACTAAAATCCTACTCGAAGCTGGCTTAAATCCCCAATCCGACTTCAAAATCTCAATGTTGGGGAAAAAGGGTTTGCAGGCTCTTAAAAATGACCAAGTTGATGCCTTAGCAATTGGTTTTAATAGATACAAAGATTCACTCGAAAGAGACGGTTTATCGGCAAGTAATTTTCGGATTATTGCCACAGGGCAACCCTTACCTAGTGACTTGTTTGTTGCTAGTAGCAATCTGCCTAATACCCTTGTTAAAAAAATGCGCGAGCGCCTGGTAAAAAATCAAGATCGACTGATTGAAGCGCTTTTGGTCGGCAAATTCAATGCCAAGTATAAAGGAGCTAAAATGATGCCAGCAAACGACAGTGATTATAACATGATTCGCGAAGTTTATCAAGCTATTGGTCAGGGAAATGTCTTTTAAGGTTAAATTTTATCTAATGCCTAGTTTGTAGTAGGGCTTTAGCCGTTAATCCATAAACTATAGGGAATATTGCCCCTACTACAAATAAGAGACTTTATTTATGTGCATTTACTAAATACACTTGTTAAAATTTAGCTCAGGTTGCCAGTATGCAAAAATTTGAACAGGGAAAAAATGGGGCTGTAAGCTTCAACAATCTTACCCTCAATAGACGAAAAAATAATGCCGCTGTCACTGAAGGCGATCGCGACCTGAAAAGTCCTATCAAAAAAACTCCCTTCAGGTCAATTAACCGCTTCATTTCTCGCTTAAGCATTGCCAAAAAAATTACTTATGGCTACTCGCTAGCCATTGGAATAGCCATACTAGGAACCACAGGGGGAATGATCTGTGGAGACTATTACCAAAAGCAAGCTTTCCAAGCTCTAACCTTCGCTGATGAGCAACAACATTTGCTCAGGGATTTAGAATATTCCGTGCAGACAGTGCAGTCGCATCCCAAACGCTTAATCTCTGTTTTGGGAGATTCAATCTGGTTTGAATATGAAACTGCTAAGTTCTTGAAAGATGTGGATGTAGTCAAAAAAAATATTGCAGAACTAGCATTTTTTACGGAAGAACATTCAACAGAATTAGCAGTAAATTCGGCTGACTTAAAGCAACTTTTAAATGGTTACACAACTGCGACCGATTCGTATTCTCAATTGCTCAAATCTTTTTGGCAAGAAATAGATACCTCCTCACTAAAACCAGAGGAAGTTAAAGATGCACAGCAGCAAGTATTGGATTTAATTAGAGGGGATAAAGCAGTTAGGATCGATGTGAAGTTCGATCGGCTGTCAGAGAGTTTGAGCTTGATGACACAAGTAGCTAAGGCACAGCAGAGACAAGCTTACATTAATTTTAATAAAGCTGAGGACTTGCGACTGCAAATCATCGTAGTGAGTATGTTAGTGTCAGTCGCGATCGCTATTTTTCTAGCCATCTGTACCAGCCGCGCGATCGCCCTTCCTCTCCAAGCGGCAACCACCGTAGCTAAAACTATTACTCAACAAGCAAATTTTGATTTGCAAGTACCTGTCACCACAGAAGATGAAGTGGGAACCTTAGCCAAATCCATCAATCAATTAGTTGAATGGGTAGCAGAATACACCCATGAATTAGAACAGGCTCGCCAAACTTTGGAAGAGCGAGTCGAAGAAAGAACAGAAGAACTTACAGCAGCACTTTACCAACTTAAGCACACCCAAACCCAGTTAATTCAAACCGAAAAAATGTCCAGCTTAGGGCAGATGGTGGCAGGCGTAGCCCATGAAATAAACAACCCTATTAACTTTATTTACGGCAACCTAGAATACGCCAACCAGTATATTATAGATTTGCTGAATTTACTTCGTCTCTATCAGCAAGAATACCCACAACCCACAGAGGCGATCGCAGAAAAAATCGCAGAGATAGAACTAGAATTTCTCACAGAGGATTTACTAAAACTGCTGGAATCTATGAAAATAGGTTCAGAACGCATCCGGCAAATAGTTTTGTCTTTGCGAAACTTCTCTCGTTTAGATGAAGCTCAAATGAAATTAGTTGATATCCATGAAGGCATTGACAACACACTATTGATTTTGAACAGTCGCCTCAAGCAGGGAATTGAAGTGGTCAAAAACTATGGACAATTGCCCGAAATAGAGTGTTATCCAGCGCAGCTAAATCAAGTATTTATGAATATCATAGTAAATGCGATAGATGCACTAGAAGAGTCATGGGGTAACTCTAAAAAAGGGAAAAATCCTCAGATTTTAATTCAGACGAAAAAGTTGGACAGTAGCCAAATTTTGGTGCGAATTTGCGATAACGGCCCTGGTATTTCACCCGCAATTCAAAGTAAATTATTTGACCCATTTTTCACAACTAAAGAACCAGGAAAAGGCACGGGTATTGGCCTGGCAATTTGCTACCAGATTGTGGAAAAACATCGGGGAAAAATAAAGATAATTTCATCTTTGGGAGGTGGAGCAGAGTTTGCGATCGCACTCCCCGCCTCCTCTCAAACTTGAAGCTAGATATTGTCTATTATGAGGACATTAATGTGTTAACGACGACACATAATTTGTTATTTGACATATGGAGAATAGCGGACTCGAACCGCTGGCCTCTGCGGTGCGATCGCAGCGCTCTACCAACTGAGCTAATTCCCCTGATTGACTTTTAATTTAGCATTTTAGATGCGGGATTGCCGAATCTAAAAGGCTTACAGGTCTTGCTTGCTCTCACGTTCGCAGACCGTCACCTACCTTAGCACGTAACTGCTAAAAACGTCAAGTGTTTCGCGCAGCCGGCTCAGTGGGGGCAATCGAGCAAAGTTGGGCCACTCTGTCCAACTCTAAATCCGCAAAATAGTCCACCGTCCAATTAGCTTGGCGCTGGATCATGTGAAACGGGTAAGTGTGAGTCACCCCCGCTACCTGAATCCCGGCTTTTTTCGCCGCTTCAATCCCCGCAAAAGTATTTTCAACGGCCAAACACTCGATCGGTTGCAGGTTAAAGTGGGGATATTTCTGGTTGAAAAGTTCCACAGCCAAGAGATAGCCGTCGGGCGCTGGTTTGCTCGCCGTCAAGTCGTCGCCTGCGACAATTAACTCAAAGTTTGCTGCCAAACCGGCCCGATCTAACACCAATTCTATATCCGATCGCATTGCCCCGCTAACTACGGCCATTTTCAGTCCGGCGGCCCGAATTTTGTCAATAAATTCTGCCAAACCCGGATAAATCGGCAGTTTCTCCAAAGTATCTATTTGAGCTTTGTAAGCTTGGGCCTTGCGCCGCCGCAGCCGATCGAGGTATGTTTCTGTCACAAATCGTCCCCGGCGCTCGAGGAGTCCGGTAATGCAAGCGCGATCGCTCTTTCCCAAACAAATTTCTCGAAACTCCCCGCGTTTGAGCTGGAGATTTTCATCGAGCATCAATCGATCGATTATTTTCTCGTGAATTGGCTCGTCATTAACAATCACGCCATTAAAATCAAATAAAACTGCTTTTAGAGTCATTAGAATAGAGAAGGAAGAAGTTCGGCAACGGATTATGTAACGGATGTAACGGATGTAACGGATTTCAGGAAGAAAGAAGAGGGAAGAAGGAAGAAGGAAGAAGAAAAAAAGAATTTATACTAATTATTAAAAGTAAGGTGACACATAAATTGTACGCGAGCATCTGTAGGGACACGCCAATGCGATGTCCTTACCGTCCGCTTCGACTTTTAATAATTGGTATAAGATTTGAGGATTGTAGCAACACTTTTTAAAATTGGTATTAGTAACAATAAATCAAGCGGGAGCTGGAATGCCCGGTAAATCGCCATCAAAATCAGGAGTTCGATCGCCCCAATTCCACCCCCTCGCCACCTTTGCCTGTTCCAAATCTTCCCCAGGCAAAGGTTTCACGCCCTGCGTCACCTGATTCACCCACCAGTGTTCGTGAGTTTGCACCGCCGCGAATCCTGCCGCCCCCGCCCAAGCATCGAGGCTGCCAGCCGCGTAAGACTTAATATAAGGCTCTTCAAACATATCAGTCAGCCACTCTGTCTGCCGCAAAGTTTTTTGATTGCCGTCCAAAATTGCCACTTGTCCCCCAACCTTCAGCAGTCGGAAGCTTTCTCGCAAAATTGCCCGCGATACAGGAGGTGGCGTCTCGTGAAACAGCAAGGAAGCTGCGACTAAATCAAAGCTAGCGTCAGGAAAAGCAACGCTTTCGGCATTTCCGTGCAACCATTGGATATTTAAGCCGGCTTTTTGGGCTTTCATTTCGGCAACTACCAGCATATAAGGCGACAAGTCCAAGCCGACAACTTCCGCTTCAGGAAAGGCTTGCTTGAGCATGAGGGTTGTCGAACCGGTGCCGCATCCCAAATCGATGATTCGGCGCGGTTTCACCCGCACAGCGTCAATTAAGCCTTGCCTGACGACTGTTTCGTGGGGAGGCAAAACATATTGGGTAATTGGATCGTAGGAAACGGCGGCACCGGGGTTAAGGTAGCCACCTTTAATGCCGTGAAAGTTTTGGCTGCTGTAATATTCGGGATAAACTAAGTTGGGTTGTCGGTAGCGATCGCCCGCTGTTTCCCAGTCGATACCTTCGTAGAGTCGTTTCAGTGCTTCTTCGTCGATCGCCAGTCGAATCAGGGGCGACAAAAAGCGCTCGAAAATTGTATCCTTGCCAACAGCCATAAAACTCCTTTAACAAAAACTCTTCTAATTTTAGCCAACGGGCGTAAATTTAGCATTAATTAAAACTGTTGAGCCCCTCTTCCCTCTTCCCTCTATCCCTTACCTCCGTTACAACGTTACAAAATCTGCAGGCTTCCTTTCCCACTTCCTGCTTGTACGAGTTTAAAAAAGGCAACTGTAGACAAGCTCTCAACTCTTATTTTATCAGTCCTTCCTAAATCTAAAATCTAAAATCTAAAATCTAAAATCTAAAATAATCTTACTTTCCGTTACTAATAGGAATTTTTACTAAAAACTGTGTGCCGCCGCCCGGAGGTTTAGAAATTTCGATGCTGCCGCCGTGTCCGTCCACTACAATTTTGTAGCTAATTGCTAACCCCAAACCAGTGCCTTTGCCCACGGGTTTGGTAGTAAAAAATGGGTTATAAATTTGGTCTTTAACGCTGTCGGGAATGCCGGGTCCGTTGTCGGCGATCGCCACTTTCAGAAATTTTCCGCCATTTTCGCGAACTACTCCCGTGGAAATTGTAATAATTTTATCCAGGCGATCGATATCGTTCAAGGCATCGATCGCATTGCTCAGCAAGTTCATAAACACCTGATTGAGCTGAGAGGGATAGCACTCGACTGAAGGCACTTTCCCGTATTTCTTGACTATATAAATTCTATTTTTGAGGCGGTTGGAGAGCAACAGCAAGGTATTTTCGATACCTTCGTGAATGTCCGCCAGCTTTTTGTCAGATTCATCGAGGCGAGAAAAGTTGCGCAAAGAAAGAACTATGCTGCGAATGCGTTCGGTTCCTATTTTCATAGAATCCAACATATGCGGTAAATCTTCCTCGATAAATTCTAACTCGATTTGTTCGGCAAACTCTGCTATTTGCGCGGGCACCTCTGGGAATGTTTGTTTGTATAAACTCACCAACTCTAATAAATCTTTTGTATATTTGCTGGTGTGAGGCAAATTAGCCGAAATGAAGTTAACCGGGTTGTTGATTTCGTGCGCTATCCCGGCCACCATTTGACCGAGGGATGACATTTTTTCGCTCTGCACTAAATGAGTTTGAGTTTTTTTCAGTTCATTTAAGGCACTATTGAGCAGTTTTACTTGGTTTTGGGTTTGACTGTAAAGGTGAGCTTGAGTAATTGCGATCGCCAATTGGTCTGCCACAGCTTTTAACAGTTGGATTTCCTCCCCGCTCCACAGCCAATGAATAGCGTGGCTGCAAATTAAATAACCCTGCGGCTGGTTTTGAGTCTGGACAGGCACGGCTAAATAGCTATTAGCTTTAAGTTCGATCTGTTGAGCTGCACCCTCAGCCAAAGTGTCCCTCGAAAAAATAATTGGCTCGCCTTGACCGCTCCGCAATAACACATTTTCGACAAAGTAAGCATCAAACTTTATAGGTTGTGTCGAACCATCAGATGGGGAACATTCCCACAGGATTTGTAACATTTTTTCTTGTGGTTTGTACCAACCAAAAGCCGCCCGTTCTAGGTGCAGCAAACTTACTATTTCTTCGACTGTACTTTGCACGATTTGGTCTAATTCTAGGGAAGCGCGAATGCGTCCGGCAATCCGGTTGAGCATGGCTTCTCGCTCCGCTTGAGCCCGATTGTTTTCAGAGGAGTAAATTAGCCAAATTGCTGCTAGCATTGCCGGGCCGAGCAGTCCGGCGACTACGGATGTCAGCAAATTTAATGCTTGCAGTTGGGATTCAATATTTTCGCGGGGAATTACTAAAGCCATCGACCAGTTAACTTCCTTGAGGGGAGCATAGGCCACATACATCCATTTGTTATCTATTTTTACCAGTTCGATGTTCGTCTGGCGGTCGATCATCTGCCGCGCAATTGTGGAGAGTGCGGGGTCTTTTGACTGTAAAAAGCTTGGGGCGGGGCGGTCGGTATTTCCGATTAAGTTATTGTTGGGATGAACAATTGGCACTCCTTGTGAATTGAGCGCAAAAGCATAACTGTCGGAACCGTACAGCAAGCTGTTAGCGACCGATGTTACTCTGTCTAATTTAATGCTGCCCGATAGGACTCCAATTACTTGATTGGGAGCCGGAGGTAAAGCCCAAATAGGAGCTGAAATGATGATCGTCGAAACTTTTGTACTGCGGCCGATCAGCGGGTCGGAAACGTTGAGCTGCCCGGCCATTGCTTTTTTAAAGTGTTGGCGGTCTTTGCTGTTCGCGTGGTTGCCTAAAGTGTTAATAAATGAGCCGTCGGGTTGAGTTAATGACAGGACGAAATACTCTTTTAATCTGTATATTTCTCCTTGTAACCGGGGCTCGACTAATTTCCAATTGAGAGTGCCAACCGTAGGATCGTAAGCAATGGTTTCTATTTCTGCTTTGCGGCTGCTAAGCCAGCGGTCGATTTCGTCAGTGCCTTTTTCTAGTTTTAATAGGGCTATTTCCTTTAAATTGTCGAGGATTAGTCCGCGCACAAAAAAATAGCTGATGCAAGCAGTTGTGCTAATGGTTAAAGCGGTGGTGCCAAGAATTAGCAGGGTCAGCAAATGGCGGCGCTGCCGTCTGTGTTGCCAAAGACTCTGCGCTTGCTGCCACCGCGATTGAGCAGAATTGCTGATGTTTTGCCAAAAGCGGCGCAGATTTTTTGTTTGGTGCGGCGGCGCAGACACAGATCCGGCTTGATTTGCTGGGTTTTGCATCATCAAATGTTCTCTCCGAATCAAATTCATCAAACTGTATTGGTCATTCGGCAGAATTAATATCAGCCAAGTCGTGAGACCAGTTTCAGAAAATAATGCAACTGTAGACCGGTGCTGCCAACCCTGGTGGTCATCAGTCATTCCCAATCTAAAATCTAAAATCTAAAATTAAAAATTGTAGGACTTGCATTCCTGACTGCAAACAATTTTTCTTATGGTTGGGCACTCGCATTCTATTTTGGCATCAATTTTATATTTCGACCTTCGGTTTACCTATTTGAGGTTTTTGCTTTACGATATCTTTAATATCTATCTCGTTTGTATAACAAAATAATTGTAAATAACACAGAGAAAACACGGAGTTTTTTAAATTAGCAATGTATTCTAACTTAAGGGTAAATACTTATTGACAATTTTACTAATTTGCGCTGTAGGTTCAAGGGGAAATTTTTTCATCTAAAGCTTTTTTTGCCAAGCGGGTTGCATAAACGGTGAGGGCGATCGTTGCTAGCAAACCAATGCCGTAGAGAGCCCACTCAGCAGCAGTGCGCGATCGCCCGCTAGATCCGAGTGCAGCCAAACTCCCGGCCAGGGAACCGATATAAACATACATGACTGTTCCGGGAATCATGCCGATCCAAGATGCCAAAAAATAGTCTTTTAAAGATACCTGCGTGACTCCAAAAGCATAGTTAAGCAAATTAAAGGGAAAAATGGGAGAAAGCCGCGTCAGCAGCACAATTTTCCATCCTTCCGAAGCAACTGCGGAGTCGATCGCCTTAAATTTTTGATTGCCCTCTATCTGTTTGGAAACCCAGTCGCGAGTTAAATACCTTCCTGTTAAAAAAGCGCAAGTTGCGCCTAAAACTGAGCCGATTGAAACACAAACCGAACCGCCAACGACTCCGAACAAAACGCCAGAACCGAGAGTCAGCAAAGAACCGGGGATAAATAGAACCGTTGCGACAATGTAAATTAGAATAAAAGCTGCCGGGCCCCAAGGGCCGAGACTCGCGATCGACTCCAAGGCATTTTTCAGAATTCCTTGAAAGTTAAAAAACTTTGCCGCCACAATCAAAGCCACAGCTAAACCAATCCCTAAAATCAGCTTCCACCTATTTGATGGCGGCGGATTTTCATCGGGTGATCGCGAATCATTCATTACCTAAACTCCCCAGTCTAAATTGCATACACCGTCGTTTCCAGGGTAGGGACACGGCAGTGCCGTGTCCCTACTGTATTTCATCCCATTGATGATATAAACCGCAACTTTTCCCTTAAATTAAATCAAAGTACCGCCGCAGCTAGAACCGCTACCAGCCGTACAGCCGTAACAATAAGCAGCAGTTTGCACCTCTTGAATCAAATCTAAACTGCCAGATTCGAGCAATTTAGCAACAGTGATCTTTTCCCCGCTGCCAGTTTTCGCCGGCAGATTTTCCATTTGGTTAAAATCGCAGTCGTAGACATTGCCCAAATAGTCGATCGACAATTCGTTACGGCACATTAAATGTTCCAGAGTACCGGGATTAAAATTATCCTCCAAAAACCCCAGATAAGGCTTGTGAAGTTTCTTATGTTCCAAATGAAACTTAGTCCGTCCCACCGGCAAATTAGTAATCGCGAACAATTGATTAAAACAAATCCCAAAATGTTCGGCTAAATAAACCTTGTAATCTTGCTCTAACTTGCCTTGTTCCGGTGCTAGCGAAAACTTGTCTGTTGCCGGCACTTGCGGATTGTACACCAAATCCAGAGTTAAATTTGGATTTTTCCCGTATCCCAACTGATTTAGCTTTTGCAGCGCCCGAATCGAACTGTCAAAAACACCGTTACCGCGCATTTTGTCCACATTGTCAGCTTGGTAGCAGGGAAGCGACGCCACAATTCTGAGTTGCTGCTGCGCGCAATATTCGGGAATATCTTCAAAACCTTTTTCAAAGTAAATCGTCAAATTAGAACGAACAATGACCTCTTTACCTGCCGCCCTGGCAACTTCCGCCAGCGGTTTAAAACCGTAAAGCATTTCGGGAGCACCGCCGGTGAGGTCAACAGTTTGAATTTGAGGAAAGCGGCGAATGATTTCAATTAATTGGTCGCAAATTTCCGGGGAAAGTTCTTCGGTTCGTGTCGGGCTAGCTTCTACGTGGCAGTGAGTGCAAGCGAGGTTGCAGCGTTTGCCGAGATTAATTTGTAAAACTGTAATCTGCTTTTTAGTTAAAGCTGAGTGAAGTTTGTTTTTGAAAGGGGTGACTGCTGTCTGAATCATGTGCTAACCTTTTGGTCTTTGCTCGCAACGAATGTAGAGGCGTTCGGCCGGAACGCCTCTCATAATTTAGCACTAATTCTAATAGTTCTGGACGCATCAAAACCCAAGAAACCGGGTTTTTTGCCGTTTTTGCGGGATGTAACGCCTCTTCTGGGAAAAAAAACCGGTTTCTGACCACCCGTGCGTGTAGGACTATTAATCTTACTTTAGAGAGTCAACTAATGTTTCAACTCGTGCTTTAATTTCATCTCGAACGCGGTGAAAAGTTTCGATGGGTTGTCCGTCGGGGTCGTCGAGTTGCCAATCTTCAAACACTTCTCGCAATACCCACGCTTCGGGTAAATTCACGCCGCAACCACAGAGAGAAATTACGGCGTCGTAGTCTTCTGCATTGAATTCGTTTAATGGGTTTGATGTTTGATCGGTGATGTCAATGCCGATTTCTGACATGACTTGAATTGCTGTCGGATGAACTCTGCTTGATTCTAACCCGGAACTGGTGACTCCAATCTTGCCGGCTCCGATGGTTTTAGCGAATCCTTCTGCCATTTGCGATCGGCAGGAGTTTCTTTTGCAAACAAACATTACTTTTTTCATGGAATTAGTTGGTTGTTGGTTGTTAGTTGTTAGTTGTTAGTTAGATGTTTCAAGGGCGCGATTTGCTACGTCGATCGCCTCTTTAGCTGCTTGTTCCTTGCGTTCGCTGTAGCGATCGGTCAAATAGTCAGCTTGCTCCCGCAACAGCAAGGTAAACTTGTACAGTTCCTCCATCACGTCGATCGCGCGATCGCGATAAGGCGAATCCTTCATCGTCCCATCCTCGTTAAACTCCTGATAAGCCTTAGCAACCGAAGACTGATTCGGAATCGTAAACATCCGCATCCAGCGGCCCAAAATTCTCAAAGTATTGACAGCATTAAAAGACTGGGAACCGCCGCTGACTTGCATCACCGCCAAAGTTCGGCCTTGAGTCGGTCTGACAGCCCCAATACTTAAAGGAATCCAGTCAATTTGGTTTTTCATAATGCCGGTAATATTGCCGTGCATTTCTGGACTAGACCACACTTGACCCTCAGACCACAGGCTCAATTCCCGTAATTCTTGAACCTTCGGATGCGTATCGGGAACGCTGCCATAAATCGGCAGTTCTAGAGGATTAAAGAACCTAACCTCTGCACCGAAATCCTCAATAATTCTCGCCGCTTCTTCCGCCAACAAGCGGCTGTAAGAACGCTCTCTTAAAGAGCCGTATAGAAACAAAATTCTCGGTTTGTGCGTAAAATTTGTCATGATAGTTTTAATTAAAGTCCCGAAATCCGTTAGATATTTCCCGATAAACTGCGACTGCTAATTGCGCTCCCCAAATTGGAGCCACCCAGTAAACCCAATGGTGTTCCCAAATTCCGCCAACTAAAGCCGGGCCGAGCGATCGTGCCGGATTCATGCTAGCTCCGGTAATCGGCCCCATAAATGCAGCTTCTAACCCTACAGTCAAACCAATTGCTATCCCCGCTAAACCGATATGAGCGCGCCTGTCAAGTCCCGAACCCAGAATCACAAACATTAGGATAAAACTCAGAACAGTTTCTAAAATTAGAGACTGCAACCAGTTGCCGTTAAGAGGGAGAGTAGCACCGAGATTTGCCACTTTTCCTAAGGTAATTAGCAGCAATGCGGAAGCTGCGATCGCCCCCGCACACTGCGCCACAATATAGGGTAAAACTTTGTATTTTGGGAAAAAACCGCTCGCCCAAAACCCTAAAGTTACGGCCGGATTAAAGTGTGCACCGCTGATGTGTCCTAGGGCGTAAATCATGGCACATACTACTGCACCAAATACAAAACTGACGCCTAAATGAGTTACGGAACCAGCGCTAGTTTTGTTAACCATCACCGCACCGGTGCCTGCAAAAACCAAAATAAATGTACCTAGAAATTCCGCGATCGCCTCTCGCCTGCAATCGGGTCGAGCACAAGCTAACCTATGGGCTGTTGCATCCATTGCTCTCAACTAATTGTTTCCCTCCCATCATATCAATAAAATTTGATATGTCAATCATCAAAAAAGCCATATCAGTATTTGAGTGATTAAGAAATGTTGATGGGTTAACCCGCGTCGGAACAAGGGCGCGCCGGCAGGATCTGGCTGAAGCGGCGGTATTCGGCGAGGTAGTGTTCGAGGGCGACAAACTGAGCTAAATTGAGGCTGTAGTATATCCAGCGCCCTTCTTGGCGGCTGCGAACTAAACCGGCTTCTTTTAGGGTTTTGAGGTGGAAAGAGAGTTTAGACTGAGGGACAGAAAGCCGATCGCACAAATCGCAAACGCACAACTCCTGTTCCCGCAGCAACTCCAGAATCTGAATCCGCAGGGGGTCAGAAAGAGCGTGAAAGCCAGCAGCGATCGATTTATCTGCAACAGGAGGCGCGATCGGAGAATTTTTAACCATAAATTACCCTTAAATTTTTATTCAACAACTCCAGGCGCGATTTCTTGTTTTTACCGTTAGATTTGATATGGTTATCCTTTGATGGCAATCCCAAATCAACTGCGAAATCTTTATCTTCTAGGACTAACGATTAATTCTCTTACCGATGCAACACCCAGTAAGCGCCGCCGCTGATTACCGCAGCAATTGGCAAGGTCAAAATCCATGATAGTAGAATCTGATAAAAAACGCGCACATTAGCTTTTTTTGAAATCAATCCGACACCAAAAATTGAACCTACCGAAACATGGGTAGTAGAAACTGGAAGCCCATAGCGACTGGCAGCAATAACTAAAAAACCCGTCACTAAGTTTGCCACAAGTCCTTGACCGGTATTCATTGATGTCAGCTTTTTGCTCATTGTTTCGGCCACTTTTTGAGCGTTCAATAAACCGCCGATCGCCATACCCAAAGCTACTGCTAAACTTCCCCATTGAACAGATATCGCTTCACCGACTAACATCAGCGAAACAATTTTCGGAGTATCGTTCAATCCTCTGGCAAAACTGACGATTCCCGCACTCATAAAATGGCAAACATCCACTAACTTTTGGCTGGGAATTTGTAAGAAATTTCCCAGGTACCTTTGCGTGCATTTATCTAGAGAATCGACCGCGACATCAGCGGTTGTGATGCACTTAAGTATGTTAGTTGCATCGGGCTGGGGAATGGGAATAATCTGTTGAATTTTGCCAGCGCAAATACACCATTCTTTCTGGATTCCTAAATAAACTCGCAGGTAGCGAGACAGCCCATAAATTAAAGCTGCTAATGGAATCGCAATCATGGGAGTCAGCAACAAGGGCATTAGAAAAGTTTTCTGCAATGCTGTAAAATTAACTTCAGTAGCAATTGCTACTAAACCTGCACCGACAAGAGCACCTGTAAGACCGTGAGTTGTGGAAATAGGGAATCCCGTTAAGGTAGCAAGAATAACGGTTAAACCCGCAGCGATCGCGACTGCCAAATGAAAATCTGACCCATTGGCGATCGCATCTGGAACTAGCCCTTTTCCCGAAAAGCTTTTTACCAGGGTTTCTGCTAGAAAAATAGACAATACTGAACCTGCAAAAGTTGTGAGCGTTGCCCAACCAATTGCTGTTTTATAGTTCGTCGTCTGACTACCAAATAGTGTCGCCACTCCTTTAAAATTATCATTAGCACCATTGCAGTATGCTAAAAAAAACGTGGCGACAAATAGCGCAATAAGTAACATTCTCTTAGTCAGAATAAGTGTGGTTTATTTGAAACTGTTTTTTGCCGAAGCCCCTACAGCACCGAATTGGATTTTATAGACACAGTTGCATCAAATAAAATAATGAAAATATTAAGATTTCTTTGGGGCTAGGCGAGCGATCGCGTCTTAATTTCGCGCAACACGGGCGCGATATGGAACGATACTATAATTAAGGCTCGGCGATCGCGGACGGTACGCTCAGCCCACCGATTCACTTAGGATTTTGTACCCTTGCCGGCACATCTGTCAGTCCCGCCTTCTGCATCAGCGAAATCACCCCTATAGATAGAATTCCCCCAATAATTGCCCCGACAACTACCAGGATAATAAAGACTTTTTGCAGAGTTTTTTTGGTAGCCGGGTGGTACTGTCTCGGCAAACCTTCACCTTGCTCGTTCAGTTCTTGCTCCAACGGGTCTAGCGGATTGGAGGGATTTGAGTTAAAAGGATTGGGTGCTTGATTCATGGCTAGTTTTGGTTAAAGGATATAAAGAACTATTTTAACTTGCGATTTGCCGTAGCAGCTTATATAATATATTCTGGTTTTACTCAATACTCTATAAATTTTATTAAGATTGCTAAAATAAGGATTAACCCGGTTTATTGAAGAAACCGGGTTTCTCAACATACTAAAAGTTTTATGTCACGCTTCTGCTTTTGACAGGCGATCGAGAGAAATTGTTGCCGCCTCAGATACTTGAGAATTGCTATCTTTTTCTAAGTATTTCAAAGCCGAAACGCTCTTAACACTCGGCAAATTGCCCAAAGCTTCAGCCAGCCTCTGGCGGATCAGCCAATCTTCCGACTGAGCAAAATTGAGGATGCGATCGATCGCCCCAAGATCTTTAATTTCCCCCAAAGCCGAAATTGCCGCCTGCTGGATCACCACTTGCTCGCTTTCGAGAGCTTTTAGCAGCACGTCGCGAGCCCGGGGATCTTTGAGATTCCCCAGAGAAACAGCAGCGCTGAAGCGCACCAGCCATTCCGTATCCTCATAAAAAGCGCGCACCAAAGCGTCAAAAGCTCTGATATCTTCGAGATAGCCCAAAGCACCTGCAGCGTCAGCGCGAATGCCGTAATCGGGGTCTGTTTCTAGCAATTTGACTAGAATAGGATAGCACTCTGCTGTCGGTTTGACCCCGAGAGCAAACACAGCCATCGATCGCACTTGCAAACTTTCGTCGTTCAACACCTTTTTAATCAAAGGCACCGCCTCTGCAGCAGGCACGTTCCGCAAGTTGGCCAAAGCCACCATTCGATCGGCTGAATTTTCGCTTTCTAACTTGGCGGCAATTTGCTCTAAGCTTAAAGTTGTCATTATGGATAAATCTTGTAGTAAAACTTTACATTCGGGTTATTTTGATTATAGGGGAGTCTCAGGAGAAAAAGAGGCAGTAAAAACCGCCCAAGGATTTGAGATCGGTGAGATGGCGAATTAGTGACACCATTAATCTAAAGCTGAGATTGCGTGGAAATAATAAATTAGAAAGTCTATTATTTAAATCCCAAGCACAGGCGAGGTGTTTCTGCCGTTCCCCAAGGCTTTGCCCGATAGTTAGCCGCCCTCTGACAACCTGCAATCAACTATGCCCTTTTACCACCCGCCCTTTTACTCCTCAGCCTTAGAACAAGCGATCGACCGGTACCCCCTAACTGCCGGGCCAGAAACTTCCTTAGCAGTGGCGATCGCCCTGATGAGTCAGTTGCAAAACAGTTGTCCCCTAGTCAAAACACCTTTACCCTCAGACCGCAGATCGATGAACGAAGCGTCCGCGCCGGACAAGGTGCGGGCGCGCTGCGTGATCGTCGTGCACAACCAGCAGACTATTACCGCAGGCAACTTATCCGACAACCCCAGCCGCGGGCTGTTAATCGGCATATTAACTCCCGCCGACTTAGTGAGGCTGATAGCTTCTGGCAAAATAGACAGCGAGCACAAAGTAGCCCTGCACAAAATACCACTTTCCGAAGTGATGTCCCCAGTGTCGGTCTCCCTCACAGAATCCGACGACCAAGACGTGTTCGCCGCTTTATCCTTATTTCGCCAGCACAAGATTCGCTATTTGCCGATAGTCAATCAATTGGGCCACTTGGTAGGAGTGCTGACGCGGGAAAGAATTCGCCAAGTATTGCAGCCTTCAAACATTCTCAAACTGCGGCGGGTAGCTGAATTGATGACTGCGCCAATTACAGCGCCCCACACCGCTTCGCTCAAAAGAATAACCGAACTGATGTCAGAGCATCAAGTCAGTTGCGTAGTCATTACAAAAAACACAGAATTAACAATGGAGAAGCCCAAAGATGACTATACCTCCATTTTTCACTATTCCTTTCACAAACCCTTGGGAATTATTACCGAATACGACATCGTGCAGGCACAGTTTCTCGAACTAAATTTCGACCAAACCCCTGCTCAAAAAGTCATGAGAACTCCCCTGCAAGTTCTTCAACCTTCCGATTCCCTGTGGACGGCGCACAAAGAAATGCAGCAGCAACAAGTGCAGCGGTTGGTCGTGTGCGGAGGGCGCGGAGAACTGTTGGGAATTATTACTCAAACCAGCTTGCTCAGAGTCCTCGACCCGACAGAAATGTACCGAGTTGTCAAACAGTTGCAGCAGTCGGTTTATCAACTGCAAGCAGAAAAAGTGGAACTGCTGCAAAGCCGCAACGCCAAGCTGGAACAGCAGGTGCGGGAACGGACAGCCAAACTCCACGAACAATTGCAGCGCGATCGGCTGTTAACTCACATTTCTTTGCGGATTCACCAATCCTTAAACCTCGAAGAAATTCTCCACGCCAGCGTCGATGAAGTCCGCCAAGTTTTGCAAGCTGACCGAGTAGCAATCCTGCATTTAGAGTCCTGCAATTCCGGCATTGTAGTGGCAGAATCCGTTGCCGAAAATTGGCCTTCTATCTTGGGAGAAATCCTGCCTGATAATATTTGGCAAGAATCTGCTTCGGCGATCGAACAGGAAATTTATGCCGTCCCCGACATCGACCAAGCCTGTTTGAGCGCCGAAAAATATGCGCGGTTCCAGCAAGCGCAAATCAAAGCTTATTTGATTGTACCAATTTTGCAAGACGGCAATTTGTGGGGGATGATGTGTGTCCATCAGTGTTCCGAATCCCGGCAGTGGCAGCCTTCGGAAGTGGATTTGCTGCTGCAACTGGCAACTCAAATCGCGATCGCCATTCAGCAAGCCCAACTCTATCAGCAAGTCCAAAACCTCAACACCGACCTCGAACGCCAAGTGCAAGAACGCACCGCCGAATTGCAGCAAAAAGTTCACGAACTCCAGCATTTAAACGTCCTAAAAGATGAATTTCTCAGCACAGTTTCTCACGAATTGCGGACGCCTTTAGCTAATATGAAAATGGCTATTCATATGCTGAAAATTTCTCCCACACCAGAGCGGCGTCAGATTTATTTAGAAATTTTAGAAACAGAATGTACTAGAGAAACAGATTTAATTAATGCTTTGCTGGATTTGCAGCGGCTCGAAACAGCAGCTTGTCCGATCGATCTGGAACCAGTAAACTTAGAAGTCTGGCTGCCTACTATTATCGACCCGTTTTACACCCGCGCCCACAACCGTCACCAGCATTTGCGAGTAGAGTGCTCGCGCCACCTCCCCACGATCAGTTCCAACCGCGCTAGTTTGGGACGAATTTTTGCAGAACTCCTCAACAATGCCTGCAAATATACTGCCAATGACGGCGAAATCTCTCTGAAAGTTGAGTGCAAAAAAGGAGTCGGGGAAGATGGAGGACAAGGGCAAAATCCGCGACAAGCAAGTGATGTCCCTGCCGAAATCGAATTTACACTCAGCAATCAATCGTCGATTGCGATACAGGAATTACCTCGAATTTTTGAGAAATTTTATCGCGTTCCCAACGCCGACCCCTGGAAACAAGGAGGTACAGGTTTGGGTTTAGCTTTGGTTCAAAAACTTGTCGAACAGTTGCAGGGAAAAATTGAGGTTGAAAGCAGCAATGGCTGGACTAATTTTATTGTCACATTTCCTACCAAGCCGGAGGGGAATTAGTCCGCCGTCAGTCGATTTTAGATTTTAGATTTTAGATTTTAGACTTCGGCGCGAGCGCTAGAGGAGAACGATTTTAGATTTACTTGCAGCGCAGTGAATCTGGAGCTTGAACAAGAGTCTAAAATTTTGGGATCTCCACGACAGGAGTACGTGGCACGGTATCCATTTTGGGGTGGGGTCATCTTTTTTGCTCTCACTCTTTTTTGGGAGCTAGTTTGCGGATGCCAGACGCTGCTGGTGAAAAGTTCAAATATTCATTTTTCTCTTCAACAACTGAGGATTTAGGTGCTTGATACTTCTTGCCTTTGGTGGCATGATTAGCAACTGTGCCCAAGCACGGTATGCCAAAATTTTCTAATTGACTGACAACTTTTTTGACTACAGAAAACTTGACCTGGCGAATTGCTACAACCAGCAGTATTCCATCTGTGCGCGCTGCTAAAAAATTCGTATCTTTACTGTCCGCCAGCGGCGGTGTATCGTAGATAACTAAGTCAAATGTTGCCTGAAGTTCTTCCATTAAATACTGCATCTGAGATGACGCCAGCCGTCTGGCTGTACCGGCATGAGGGAGACCCGCAGTTAATACAAAAAGATTATCTGCTAGATGCGATCGCTGGATAATTTCATCGGGTTCGTTTTGATTGTCGAGCAAGTTGCTCAATCCCTTGACATTAGGCAGTTCCAACAGCAAGTGCAGGCTGGGCGAATGCAAATTCGCGTCTACTAACAGCACTCGCTGACCCGCCAGCGCTGCCACGTGAGCTAAGTTTAAAGCAACGGTAGATTTGCCCTCGCCAACTGTAGCCGAACCAATTGCCAAAGAGCTAATTGTTCGGTTTGAAGAAAGAAAGCGGATATTAGTATAAAGAGAGTCAAAAGCTTCTATAAATTCCGAAGCAATTTTCTTATTACCCTCTTTTCCTTCAAGATAAGCATAGGAATTAGCAATAGAAGGCGGAAATCTTTTAGCATTTTTGTCCAGAGGAATTGCTCCCAATAAAGGCGCTTCGATCGCATCTTTAACGTCATCAGCACAGTAGAAAATATTGCGAATTTTTTCAATGAGGATAGCCATTCCCAGACCCAACACTAGCCCCCCAACAACTCCCATCATCAATTTGTTTTTATTTTTTGATGCAACTGGAATCAATTTGCCTTTAGGATCTCGCGGTATCTGGGGTTCAGAAATTATTTCCCAAGGTACTTGGCTTTGAGCTGCTTGGATGCGGAGAGTTTCCCGCTGACTTAAAAGTTGATCGCGGGTGCGGGAGGCTATTTCTAATTGCTGTTGCAGTTCGTTGTAGCGGCGGGCTATGCTGGGAAATTCTCTTGCTTGGCGGTTCAAATCATTTTTAGTTTGGGCGATTGCCTGACTGCGAGCTTCTAAGACTTGAACTTGGTTGGCAGTATCAACCAATTGTTTAATCAAGCCTATGCGAATCGAATTTTGAAAATTCTGAACTTTAGGATTGGCTGCCGTGCCTACTAAATTTTGCCCCAAAATTCGATCGGTTTGCTGGTTGAGCAAAGCTACTAAATTTGCCCGCTTGCGCTCTAAAGCTTCCACTATAGGGTTAGCAGATTTAAAACGAGCTGTTTCTACAGCAATCTGACCTTCTACTTCCTTAACCTTGGTCAGCAAATCTTTATATTGAGGTTCTTCGCTTAAAGCTGAAGCAGCAATAGCTTCATTTGGTGTAAAATCTAATTGTTTTTGCAAGTTAGCGTACAGCGTTTTCTGTTCCTGCAGCAGCCTTTGAGTTTCTAACTCTAAAGTTTCTACGGTGCGAACTTGCTGGATCAATTGCGCGCCTTGTTCTTTAGGATCGCTAATCTGTTGCTGCTGCTGTATAACCTGTAACTCCGACTTCAGATCGTTTACGCGCTTGTTGAGTCCCGGAAGCTGGTCTTCAATAAACTTAACACCTTCACCAATGCGAGTCTTGCGTTCGTCAAGGCTGTATTTTAAATATTTCTTTTTAGTTTCTTGTAAAACAAACTCAACTAATTTAGGGTCAGTCCCCATGAAGCGAACTTCCAAAATTTTAGTAATCGTCATCTCATCTTGTCCGATCCGCAAAACGAGCAATCCTTTTTGAAGAAGTTCCTCGGTAAATTCTGGATATCGTTTTTGGACTTGTTTAACAATAGCCGACAGCATCTGAGGACTCTGGAGAATTTGAAGTTGAGTTGCGTAGTCCAAACTAAAAAATTCTCGACTAGGCACTGCCCCCCCCTCGCCGCGATTGGCTAGGGCAGAGGGGTCAGCAATTCTTGCCTCCGTTGTCACGGGTTCCACTAGCATCCGAAAATCGCCTTGATATGTTTGCTTACCTCCCTTGATCTGATAAGTAACTCCAGCGCCTGCTAGACCTATAATCCCAATAATGATTAGGGCTTTTCGCTGAAAAGTCCTCAACAACGGCTTTAGATTCAATCCTTTCTGAGGCTGCGCGCTTAATTCTTCTCCCTCGTCAACGGAAAATTGCTGCACCTGTCTGCTCTGGCTGCTAATTGGTACGATATGAGCGTCCTGTTCTCTTTCCATGTTGACCTCTTTGAGATTTTGTTGGTAAAATCAGCTCAGTTGTGCGGACTTTCTGGTTGATACTTTCACCATTGACTTAAGGATATCACAGGAAATTCTTGGTTGGTCGGTTCCACTTCCTTCTAATAGTTCTCACAACTTTCACCTAGTATACAAAAATAACTAAATCCCTATGTTATGTCGGCTGCAATTTTTTTTTACTAACTGAAGAGAGAGTTGTATCCGACTGCATTTCTGTCTGCTGTGTTGTGCTTGTATTTAGGGTCTCAGGGGGACTCTAGCAACTTTTTAGGGTGTGGCTGAGCTTCGTCCCAAGTCGTTCAATAACTTTACCAAAATTTTACAATTTGCGGTAACACCTCAGCCGCCGCTTGCGGTGGTATTGCTTTGTAATTTATGCCATTTTTCTGTTCGCGGTCAACGGCAGCGACACTTGTTAACTTACCCGCTAACCGATCGGCTAAAAAGTTTTGCATTTTCCATTTAGGTAGATATAATTAGCAGAATTCAGTAGATATTTGGAACTGCAACTAATCGAATCAATTTCCGATAAAAATCTGTCTCTTATTTTAATTATAAACTTTTTAACGAGCTGGATGGCTGCTTAAGTCTATATTACTTACTCATCGCCGCGACTTTATCACAAACTACTCTCAATACTGTACTACAGACATAAAAATTAATAATTTGTGTTGTCAAACTCGATCGACATCTCGAACAACTCAAGCCTTGTGGGTTTTTCTAGCGGGGCGGATGGCGCTGCGCGATTTATGTATTTTCGTAAAAAAACTAGGTTTCTGCGTTCCGGGGCTATTACTAAAACTATCGCTTTGATTCGCCCTCCGAGCAAGCTATAGCAATCCTTTCGGTAAAAACGCAACGGGCTTTTATGGGAATTAACCGATGCAATAAGAAGATGACACATTGTCAAAGAAAAAAAAGAGTTCGCACAGGATGGGAGGATTGCTATCGATCTCGCTCGGATTAGCTATCGGTAGTTGTTGTTTTGGGATTTTACTAATTACCAACTACTGCTTATTAGCGCTTACTGCTTGTGCTTTTCTTTCTCTAAGTTTCAACAATATTTCTGCATGAACTTCGCGGGTTATAGGATAAAAATATGTAAGAATCATGCCAGCAATTAAAGCAATTGTGGGCAGCGGCCCGATCGCAACTCGAATCGCAAACAGTGCAGACTCTGGCTGTACGGGTGCAGGCTGTCCCGGAACTGTAGATAGAAATCCAGCTCCTTCTAATGCTTGGCCTACCAACCACAAACCCCCTGCCAATCCGATTTTTTGCAGCAGTACCATAAACGAATAGAAAACGCCTTCGCGTCTTTCTCCTGTTTGCAGTTCGTCGAGTTCGATCACATCCGGTATCATCGACCAAGGTATGAGATAAGCCGTGGAAACTCCGACACCTGCCATGACTGCTAATAAGTACATCTGCAATACTTGTCCTGGTTGCAGGAAAAATAGTCCAGCTTGGGCAATAATCCACAAACTCATGCCCATAAAATATACGGCTTTTTTGCCGTATCTCTCGCTGACTTTACTCCAAACAAATAGCATGATTAATGCAGTACCTTGAACTGCGATCGCCACCAAGCTAAAAACGTACTGTGGCTGTTGCATCCAGTTAACAACAAAGTAGGGAATAATAGTAGCAGTCAACTGCACTCCCAGCCAAGAAAAAAGATAAATTCCAATTACGTACAAAAAAGGGCGATTGCTAAATGCAATCTGCAACTGTTCTTTCAGCGGCAAGGAAGTAGAATTATCTAGTTCTGCGTTTTCTAATAGTTGGGCTGCGACGTGCTTGCGAGTTCCCAAAACGCACCAGTACAAAGGCAAGACAGAGATAACTGCACTGATTGCACCTAATACTAAATATTGTTGATTCGGGTCCTTTTCAAATACACGAAAGATAATTAGAGCTAAGATCAATGAAAAGATGCTGCCGCCAATGGAGAAAGCAAATCGAAAACTATTAAGGCTAGTGCGTTCGTTGTAGTCTTGAGTAAGTTCTGGAGTCAGGGCTGTGTAGGGAAGATTGACAGCCGTGTAGGCGGTGTTGAACAAAATGCCGATCGCAACATAGTACCAAAATAACACTGTGTGATCCGTGCTAGGTACAATCCACTGCAATAAGAAGAATATGCCGAAGGGAATGCCACCATATATTATCCAAGGATATCGGCGGCCCCAAGGGTGAGAAGTGCGATCGCTCAAAACCCCCACAATTGGGTCGTTTATGGCATCCCAAACCTTGCCAACTACCAAAATATTGCTGGCTAAGCCAGCAGGTAAACCAGCGACATTTGTAAAGAAAACTAGCAGGTAAAATGCCAACACATTAGCGGTAATTGCCGGGCCGAGGTCGCCGGCACCGTAAGCTAATTTTGTCGATAAACTGAGTTTTTGTGTTGCGGGATTGTTGGCGGCTGGTTGAGGCGGGGAAGTGTTGCTCATAAACTTTGATTTCGGGATTTTTTGGCAGTCACAGTCTTTCCAGTAGGAGTATAACTCATGCTACGCTCTAATACTAAGTTTTTTGTAGCGATCGGGATTATTCTGAAGAATTGGTAATTGATAATTGGGAATTGGGAATCGATAGATTTGTAGGGGCGGGTTCACCAACAATAATCGCCGCAAAACAAACAATCTCAAAAACCCGCCCCTACCCAACAAACAAGCCAAATGTACGTTCAGATTTACGGTGGGGTGGGGGCGGGTTTATATGAATTGTCGGTCATTGTTATGTATGGTTTGTGAACCCGCCCCTACAACGTTGTGGTAATTCCAGCGACATCAATATACACAATACCCGTAGATACCGTAGGGTGCGCCGCCACAGATAATCTACTTTCCAATGTCGAAAATCTAGCAGCTACGCACCATACAAGGGGCGGGTTGTACCCGAAATATCGATCCGCAGCTAAAGATATCGATAAACCCGCCGCCCACAGACTTAAGGAAACAGTTGCGAAATCTGAACTTCTATTTCGGGAAATGCCAGCATTGACAAAATTACATCTTCATTAAATACTGTTTCTTGCCTGTAATTTCCGCCCATCGGTTCGCGAAAAACATAAACTTGCCGCGTGTTAACATCAAGTATCCAATAATCTGTAATTCCCGCCTTAGCATAAGCCGGTGCTTTCCGCCTGCGGTCTGTTTCTAAAGTCGTGTCAGCTATTTCTATTAATAAGAAAATATTGTCTGGTGCGGGATGAAAATCTTGGTACAGCCGAGGGTCGATTTGCACTACAGCAATATCCGGTTCTGGTTCTGAATTATAACTTAGAGCGATCGGGTCTTGGATGCGAATTAAAGCAAGTCCTGCCAGCAGACTTCTGAGATAGTCGGCTGCACAGAGGTTAGTGGCTGCGTGGGGAGGATTTTTTGCACTGATTGAAATAATTTGCCCGTCAATTAATTCGACTCGTTCATCGGGATTGAGAATGCCTGTTTCGGTCATGCGGCGATATTCCTCTACACTCCACAAGCGTAAATCTGTTACAGTCATGGCACAATTTCCTTGGGCGATATTATCTATTATCGATTCACATTCTAGTTTTTCTTAAATTACTCGGTCAACAATCTAGATTTAGCTGTAATTGCTCCCACACACCACAAAATAGCATTGACAATCTCCGATCGCTGAATATCTTCTTCATCTAAAAAACTTGCAAACTCTTCCTCAATATTCAAATGGTCTGCAAAATGATAAAGTATGCGCTTGTATTCAGTTGGCATCGGTATTAAAGTAGCTTTCACTAAATCTAAAAGCGGGTTCAAGCAGTTGAGGATAGTAGCTGACTCGTCAAAATCTTCGGCATCAAGCAAGTAAAGCGTTTCTGCTATGTCACAAATAGCGTCTATTTGTGTTGGTAACTTTTCCAGTTCGCTGACATCGATATCGCACAGTTGGAGAGCGTTAATCGCTAATTCTGGACGGTTAAAAAATACAAGTTGACCGCCGGCTACTAAAGGCGGCTCTTGTTCTCCATAGACAATTAGAGTATATAGATTCGGTATTTCGGTTTCGGGGTCGATGCGGAAACCGAACAGCCACAGCAATTTTTCTGGATTTTGGTTCGCGGTTTGCAGTGTTGTTGCCAAATTTTTTGGTTCTGACATGAATTTTTAATCCCTATAAAATTTACACTCTTAAACCCGGTTTCTACGGAAAATCTGGGTTGTAGTAACAAATATACAAAGAAACAGGGTTTATGAAGGCGAGAGTGCCTAAGTTTTGTCCTACAAATTTTGCTGGATTATCTCGCAGCACTCAGGGACGGTTGCTCTTTTTTCCATTGCTGCTACTAGGGCTTCGTAAGCTAATTTGTGGCTTTCAATCAGGTTTTTTGCTCGCAGCAAACCCCAGTTTTGTTTGAGTTGAATTTCGGAACTGGGACGGCGCAGTTGTGTTAAGATTGCGCTGATTTTTGTGCGGTCTTCTGCTCCTCCTTGTGCGCTGCCGTAAACAAATTTTTCTGCGACTATTCCGGCCATCCACACGGTGCAGTATTGGTCTAAAAGTTGGGAGGAAAGAGTGCCGTTTTGCAGTTGAGATGCTAATTGTTCGTCTTCAAATCGGACGCCGCCTTGGGCTGTTTGGCCTTGTTTAAATGCTTCCCAAGCGTTGAGGGCGTAGCTGGTTACGGGAATTCCCAACAGGTACGCGACTAGGAAGTGTCCGGCTTCGTGGTGAAGGATACGATCGCGCTTTTGTTTGGAAGTTCCTCCCAGCCAATCTAATAAAATGGTACCGCCTTGACCTTGCCACTGGAAACTGTCGAGGGTGGCTAGCCCCAACAGGCAAAAAGTGGCGATCGCAGGTACGGCTTCTGGCAAGTTGAAGGCGGGGCCCAACAATATTGAAACGGTGATGGCAAAGATAGAAATAGCGATAATATTCAAAGAAGTGTCTTTCATAATTGGAAATGGGTAACTGAGAATTGGTAATGGATAATTTGTAATAGGGAATTGGTTTTAGAGGTAAACTCAGGTACGATCGCGCGATCGGTTTGGCAGCGTCGGGTCATCGCAGCGCCCCGGACTTCCGACAAAAACACCATCTTCCAGTTTGACCGAAAATTGCCGCTCCGAAGCCACCGATATTAAAAAGATATTAAAATAAGTCAAAGTCAAATAAAAGTGTTAGTGGAATCCTTCATGTCAGTTTTGGCAGCGATCGCAGTTTTAGGTATCTTGATTGTCGTTCACGAACTCGGCCACTTCCTGGCGGCGAGACTTCAACACATCCACGTCAACCGCTTCTCTATCGGTTTCGGGCCCATCCTCTGGAAGTACCAAGGCCCGGAAACTGAATATGCCCTCCGCGCCTTTCCCCTGGGAGGTTTCGTGGGTTTTCCCGACGACGATCCAGACAGTACAATTCCCCCAAATGACCCGAATTTGCTCAAAAATCGCCCCGTGCTCGATCGGGCGATTGTCATTAGTGCAGGGGTAATTGCCAACTTGATTTTTGCTTACTTCCTGCTGGTGGTGCAATTGGGCACTGTCGGCGCGACAGAAATCAACTACCTACCGGGAGTTAAAGTCCCGGAAGTCGCCGCGGAAGTCAGTTCGGCCGCCAAACAAGCGGGAATTCGATCTGGTGACGTTGTTCTGTCTGTTGACGGCAAGGAATTGGGCGCTTCCCGCGAAGCAATCAAATTATTGGTAACAGCAATCCAAGATCGTCCCAACCAACCCCTAGCGTTGGAAATTCAGCGCCAAGAACAAAAATTTGTGGTGACAGTAACTCCTGAACTGTCGCCCGACGGCAAAGGTCGCATTGGCGTGCAACTAACTTCTAACGGCACTGTCGTGCGGCAGAGGGCCGGAATTGTAGAGGCGTTTAGCAAGGCAGCCAAAGAATTTGAGCGGATTGTGGTGCTGACGGTGCAAGGTTTCGGGCAGTTACTTAGCAATTTCAGCCAGACTGCCGACAAGCTGTCCGGGCCTGTAGCGATTGTGGCTATTGGTGCAGGGATTGCCAAATCGGATGCTGCGAGTTTGTTTCAGTATGCTGTGCTAATTAGCATCAATTTGGCTGTGATTAATATCTTGCCTTTACCTGCTTTGGACGGCGGCCAGCTAGCTTTTTTGTTAATCGAAGGACTGCGGGGTAAACCTTTACCGAACCGTATTCAGGAAAATGTTATGCAGACTGGTTTGATGCTGTTGCTGGGTTTGGGAATTTTCTTGATTATTCGGGATACAGCTAATTTGGCTGGGTTCGATTTGATGGGCAATCTTCGTCAACAATAGTCAGTAGTCAGTAGTCAGTAGTCAGTAGTCAGTAGTCAGTAGTCAGTAGTTGGTAGTTGGTAGTTATTGATTATTGATTATTGATTATTTGTTATTTGTTGGTTGCCACTATAGCCATCCTCGCATCATTTGTGAATTTCTTACTCCCTCCCCAAGGCATCGGGGAGGGTTGGGGTGGGGTCAAAAATTTACGACTCCTGCAAGGATTGCTATAATAACCAATAAGATTAGTCAACACTTAAAAAAATTAATAGTCATTAGTCATGACAGCACTTTTGACTAATGACTAATATTCGCTCATTAAATTTAGTAAAAAAAGCAATGATTACACAACTGCAATCTCCCGAGAAATCAAAAATCGTCTACCCAGATGACAACGGAGAACCCATGTCAGATAATACCGAACAGTTTCGATTAATCGTCTGGATTAAAGAAAATTTAGAACTTTTATTTGCGAGCGTTGCTGATGTTTTTGTGGCGGGTAACTTACTGTGGTATCCAGTAGAAGGAAATAATAAACTTGCTCAAGCACCAGATGTGCTGGTAGCCTTTGGCAGACCGAAAAGATATCGAGGTTCCTACCAACAGTGGAACGAAGATAACATTCCGCCGCAAGTCGTGTTTGAAATTTTGTCGCCGGGGAACCGTCTAACTCCGATGATTCAAAAATTCAAATTTTACGAACGCTACGGCGTGGAAGAATATTACTTGTACAACCCGGAACAAGTGGATTTAACTATATGGCAGCGTCGAGACCAAGAATTAGAAGCTGTAGAATCGGCGGATGGTTGGGTAAGTCCCAGACTAGGAGTGCGGTTTCAACTATCAGAAACCGCACTACAAATATTCGGACCTAACGGAGCGCCATTTGTAAGTTTTGTGGAACTCGCTCAACTGCGAGAGCAAGCAGAATTAAGAGCTGAACAAGAACAGCAAAGAGCTGAACAAGAACAGCAAAGGGCAGAACAAGAACGCCAAAGAGCCGAACAAGCAGAAACTTTGCTGGAACAAGAACGATCGCGATCGGAAGCTTTAGAAGCTCGACTCCGCGAAATGGGAATCGACCCCAATATTTTGTAAATCACTAATGGCTAATGGCTGATGACTAATGACTGATGACTAAAAAGTTAAGTTTAAAACAACGATCGCTCGAAATTCTGATTCGCCTCAAACGCCTCTATCCAGAAGCTCCTTGTACTCTCAACTACGAAACTCCCGTGCAGTTGCTGGTGGCGACGATTCTCTCGGCTCAGTGTACGGACGATCGGGTAAATTTGGTAACGCCGACTTTGTTTGAGCGTTTTCCCGATGCGGTGGCTTTGGCAAATGCTGATTTAGAAGAACTCGAAAGTCTCGTGCGATCGACTGGTTTCTACCGCAATAAGTCTAAAAATATTAAAGGTGCTTGTCAGGCGATCGTCAATAAATTCAACAATCAAGTACCGCAGCGGATGGAACTGCTGCTAGAATTGCCCGGAGTTGCCCGCAAAACAGCTAATGTCGTTCTCGCCCACGCTTTTGGTATTAATATGGGCGTGACGGTAGACACTCACGTCAAACGTTTGACTCAGCGGTTGGGATTGACCGAACATACCGATCCTATAAGGATCGAGCGGGATTTGATGATATTGTTGCCACAGCCGGATTGGGAAAATTGGTCGATTCGGTTGGTTTATCACGGCAGGGCAGTTTGTAATGCGAGAAATCCGGCTTGCAATATTTGCGAACTTGCAGATTTGTGTCCTTCTGCTAATAGTTAGGTGTTGCACCAAGGTTAAGTACAGGCAAGATGCCTGTACCACAAAAAAATTGAGTTATTGCAGATTTTTACCGTTCTGCTAATAGTTAGGTGTTGCACCAAGGTTAAGTACAGGCAAGATGCCTGTACCACAAAAATGTTGAGTGATTGTGGTGCAGGCATCTTGCCTGTTGCTAAAAATGTGGAATTATTGTGGAACAGGCATCTTGCCTGTTGCTAAAAATGTGGAATTATTGTGGAACAGGCATCTTGCCTGTTGCTAAAAATCTTGTTAACAAAAGAAGTAATTCAAATAAAAGTTATCCAAAAAGACAAAAATATAGTAAAATAGTAGATTGTGATTTATCTAAGGATATCAACAGATTATGGCTAAGAAGAGCATGGTCGAGCGCGAGAAAAAACGCCAGAGACTCGTAGACAAGTACGCCGACAAGCGGGAAGACCTGAAAGAGCAGTTTGACCAAGCTAGCAATCAGATGGACAAAATGGCGATTCACCGCCAACTGCAACAGCTACCCCGCAGCAGTTCGCGGACTCGCTTGCGGAACCGCTGCTGGGCAACAGGACGGCCCAGAGGTTACTATCGTGACTTCGGACTGTCTCGCAACATGATGCGAGAAATGGCTCACGAAGGTCTTTTGCCCGGTGTTGTGAAGTCTAGCTGGTAGCACGAAGGAAGAAGGCACGACACGGATGATGACACGGATACACGGATGATGTTTTTCTGAAATTGTCGTGTTTCTGGAGATTTATTCTAAAGAAAAGGGAAGAAGGAAGAAGGAAGAAAAAAACTCACAATTAATCGGCAGGATTAGGTTTGGGGTAGATTTTTGTTTCAGACTTATGAGTTAAATTTTCCTCCTTCTTGCTTCACTGGCCGCAGCATTTATCGATGCCGAGACTTTCGAGTAACAAGTCGCTGACGGCGTTGGCGATCGCAAATTCGCCGTAGAAGCTTTTAGAAAAATCATAGGCCTGCATTTCGGTGACGATCGCAATTACGAGGCTGCCCAAGTCGTTTTCCCCTTCCATGCGCTGGCGGACATAGATTTGGGCAGCTCTTTTAGCTATTTGCTGGTTGGCTGCTTCTGGGATAAACTCGGAGTCTAGCCATGCCAGCAGCGTTTGTTGGAGCCATTGGCCTTCTTGTTCGGGGTTTTTGGCGGGCGGTAAGGTAATAGGTTCGATGGTTTCAGACATGATTATTCCTAATTGCTAATGTTGACTTTGAAAAGTCAACTGACAAATGAGAACTGATAAATATATGCAATATGATATACCGACAATTATACAAGGATACGCGCAAGGCTACTTCTTGATGGCAAATGACGGCGAGGAAAGTTTGGGGTGGTATTCGAGCCGTCAGCGGGCGCTGATTCCGCTGGATGAAAGATTTACCTATCCGAAATCCCTGCGCCGCCAACTCAATCAAAATCGGTTTTCGGTGGCTGTGAACCGCGATTTTGGGGCGGTGGTTGAGGGTTGTGCCGATCGCGAAACGACTTGGATTTCTAAGCAGCTCAAGCAGATTTACTGGGGTTTGTATGAGGCCGGTTGGGCTTACAGCTTCGAGACTTGGTGCGGGGACGAATTGGCGGGCGGTATTCTCGGATTGTCGATCGGCGGTGCGTTTATTGGGGAGTCGATGTTTTACCGAATTCCCGAGGGTTCTAAGGTGGCGATGGTGAAGTTGGTGGAGAGATTGCGCGATCGATCTTATCTGCTTTTCGACGCTCAAATGAACAATCCGCACTTGGAAAGATTCGGAGCTTATACTGTTAAGGAAAAACTGTACAACACTCTTTTGCAAGCAGCTTTGAAGCGCCGCTGCACGCTATTTTGAAATTCTGTCAGTAGGGAAACGGCACTGCCGTGTTCGGCGCGGGTAGTTGCTTCCAACAATAGTATAATTAAGCTCAGATACTTCTCGGAGACAACCACAATGCAAGTCACAACCGAAGAAATTATTTATCCATCCAGCGACGGTCAACCAATGGCAGACAGCACAATACAATACAAATTAATTGTCACAATCAAAGAAGGTTGCGAATCGCTGTTTGAAGATGACCCCAACGTGTTTGTAGCCGCCGATTTACTTTGGTATCCCGTTGAGGGAAGAATAGATATTTCTCAAGCACCTGATACGATGGTGATATTTGGTAGACCAAAAGGCGAGCGACGTTCATACATACAATTTCGCGAAGATAATATTGCTCCCCAAGTCGTCTTTGAAATTCGCTCCCACAACGATAGTAACACAAAAATGAACAAGAAACTTTCATTTTACTATCGTTATGGAGTCGAGGAGTATTACCTTTACGATCCAGAAAAAAATCAGTTAGAAGGTTGGCAAAGAATTGAAGGAATCTTAGAACCAATTGAACCGATGGAGGGATGGATAAGTCCCAGACTGGGAGTGCGGTTTGAGTTACCAGAAGAAGGGTTAGAAATCTATCGCCCTGATGGAGAAAAGTTTCTTTCCTATTCCGAAATAAATGCAGAGCGGCTATTAGAGCGACGGCGCGCCGAACAAGAATTTCAGCGTGCCGAAGAAGCTTCGCAGCGGGCCGAAGAAGCCTCGCAGCGTGCCGAACAAGAAGCTCAAAAAGCGGAACGTTTAGCTGCCAAACTGCGGGAATTGAACATTGAGCCTGATAGCATCTAAGCTCGAACTAGGAGAATAAACCCGGTTTGTCAAAGAAATCGGGTTTCTGGGGATTGCAGTTATTTACTTTTTTCAGGGCGAACGGCGATATTTGGTCGATCGCCCCCAGCTCAAATTACATATACTACAATATATAATACAGATATTCGAGCCAAAATCCTTGGTACTCAGAAAAATCCTAATCGAGGCCCCTTGAATGTGCAAAAATATTCAAGCAAACATTAGTAAATTATACAAGGAGAAATTGTTGTGGATTCCAGATATAACCCCCAATCCATAGAAGAAAAATGGCAGCAGACATGGGCTGAGCAAAACTTAGACCAGATGCCAGAAGATACCCAAAAGCCTAAATTTTATGCCTTATCCATGTTCCCCTACCCGTCGGGAAACCTGCACATGGGCCACGTCCGCAACTACACAATCATCGATGTAATTGCCAGACTCAAGCGAATGCAAGGTTATCGGGTATTGAATCCGATGGGATGGGATGCTTTTGGTTTGCCCGCAGAAAATGCAGCCATCGAGCGAGGAATTCCCCCCGCACAATGGACTTATCAAAACATTGCCCAAATGAAAGGCTTATTTCGCCGGCTGGGTATTTCTTTCGACTGGACAAAAGAAGTTACAACTTGTTCTCCCGATTATTATCGGTGGACTCAATGGATTTTCTTGCAATTTTTAGAAGCAGGATTAGCATATCAAAAAGAAGCCGCTGTTAATTGGGACCCTATAGACCAAACAGTTTTAGCAAACGAACAAGTAGATAACGAAGGTCGTTCCTGGCGTTCCGGTGCCAAAGTCGAGCGCAAATTATTGCGGCAGTGGTTTCTCAAAATTACCGATTACGCCGAACAGTTATTAAACGACTTAGAGAAATTGCCAGATTGGCCTGAAAGAGTCAAATTAATGCAAGCCAACTGGATCGGCAAATCAGTCGGTGCTTACTTGGAATTTCCGATTGTCGGAATGGATGAAAAAATCGCCGTTTTCACCACTCGCCCAGACACAGTTTACGGCGTTAGTTATGTTGTTTTGGCACCGGAACATCCATTAACTAATCGCGTTACTACACCAGACAGAAAAGCGGCCGTCGAAACCTTTGCCAAAGAAGTCTCTGCCCAAAGCGAGATCGATCGCACAGCCGAAGACAAACCAAAGCGCGGCATCCCCACAGGCGGCAAAGCAATCAATCCTTTCAGCGGCGAAGAAATTCCCATTTGGATAGCCGATTACGTGCTGTACGAATACGGCACCGGCGCAGTCATGGGAGTACCCGCCCACGACACGCGAGATTTCAAATTTGCCAATCAATATCAACTGCCAATTAAAGTAGTAATTGTAGATGATGATGAGCTGCCGCTGACGGAAGCTTACACCGAACCCGGAATTATGATTAATTCCCAAAGCTTCAACGGCATGGATTCAATTAAAGGCAAAGCAGCAATTATTAGAGCGGCCGAAGATGCAGGTTGCGGCCAAGCGCGAGTGCAATATCGCTTGAGAGATTGGCTAATTTCTAGACAGCGTTATTGGGGCGCTCCGATTCCCGTAATTCACTGTCCCACCTGCGGCACAGTCCCCGTACCCGCATCGGATTTGCCCGTATTGTTGCCCGAAAATGTAGAATTTACGGGCAAAGGTTCGCCCTTGGCAAAGATGGAAGAATGGGTAAACGTTCCTTGTCCGAGTTGCGGCACTGCGGCGAAGCGGGAAACAGACACGATGGATACTTTTATCGATTCTTCCTGGTATTTCTTGCGCTATCCCGATGCTCAAAATCAAGAGCAAGTCTTCGATTCGGCGAAGACAAATGATTGGATGCCCGTAGACCAATATGTGGGCGGCATCGAACACGCAATCTTGCACTTGCTGTATTCGCGGTTCTTTACCAAGGTTTTGCGCGATCGGGGTTTGATCGATTGTGACGAACCATTTAAACGCCTGTTAACTCAAGGCATGGTGCAAGCAATGGCCTACAAAAACCCCGTTACTGGCAAATACTTTCCCCCAGCAGATATAGACCCCGCAAATCCCAAAGATCCTCAAACTGGCGAAGCTTTGCAAGTCTTCTACGAGAAGATGTCCAAATCAAAATACAATGGCGTTGACCCCTTGGAAGTTATGGGCAAATATGGGGTAGATACGGCGCGGATGTTTATTTTATTCAAAGCACCGCCAGAGAAGGATTTGGAGTGGGACGACGCCGATGTGGAAGGGCAATTTCGCTTTTTAAATCGCGTTTGGCGTTTGGTGACAGAGTTTGCTCCACCCCCCCCTGCCCCTCCTTGCCAAGGGGGGGAGAAAGAGGTGTTAAGTAAACCTGAGAAGGATTTGCGGCGGGCGATTCACACTGCAATTAAGGCAGTGAGCGAAGATTTGGAGGGCGATTATCAGTTCAATACTGCTGTTTCTGAAATGATGAAACTCAGCAACGCTTTGAATGATGCTAAATGTAAAGATTCGCCAATTTATGCAGAAGGAATTAACACTTTGATTCGCTTGTTAGCGCCTTTTGCGCCGCATATTGCTGATGAATTGTGGCACAATACTGGTAACAGTGAATCGGTACACGTGCAAACTTGGCCGAGTGTGGATGCTTCTGCCTTAATTACCGATGAAATTACGCTGGTAATTCAAGTTATGGGCAAAACTCGCGGCACAATTAAAGTGCCTTCGGGTGCTGACAAAGCTGCTTTGGAAAAGTTTGCTCGCGAGTCGGAATTAGCCAAGCGTCACCTGGAAGGTAAGGAGATTAAAAAGGTAATTGTGGTGCCTGGAAAGTTGGTTAATTTCGTGGTAGCTTGAGTGTAAAAGTCGCTACCTGTATGCAACGTATCGTTTATACACACACACAACCTAATCCCCTTTAAACACTATCGGGCAACTATTATTTACTGTGAGAGTAGACAAGTTGCCCTTTTTTTACTAACTTCAATGGAATTTTAGGATTGTTTAGTGGCTCGTTTCTTAGCCTCACCTTTTCTTCCCATTCTTTAAATTTAGGTTCCAGCATTTCAGGTGTAAGTTTATAAATCTCTTTGAGAGTTATGCCTTCATACAGTCCAATATACCAAGCTTCTACTCTGCGATATTTGTCAAGTATAATTTCATTCAAATGATGGTGAGTAGTGACCCCACCGCTTCTATTGAGAGCAATATTTATTGTTTTAAGTTCGTATTCTTTTCCTTCAGCATCAATAGCATCGTTTCCTTCACGTCCAGGTGATATCCGCAGCCCTAAAAGGATTAATAACTGTAAAGTCTTTCCCCCGTTATCTTGAAAAATATCCGCAATACCATATTCACTAGCCAGATTTTGCAATTCTTGGATGCTTTTCATAGCATTTTCTAGCCGTTTAGCATCTGAAATGCGTTCTGCTTCCGTGGTAACAGCTTCTTCAACAGGCTCCACAACTGACGGAGAAACTGGTTCAGCTATCAGGGTGCTAATGAGAGCTGTACTCTCGCCACTTTGGCTAAAACTGATTAAATAAGTAGCGGGTACATCAAGCGCTTCCGCTAGAGCGAAAATAACTTCAAAGGATGGCGATCGTTCACCGCGTTCCAATAAGCTGATATAGTCAGTAGTCTTGTCTATGAGTTCTGCTAACTCGTCCTGTGTCATCCTTTTTTCTCTGCGTAACTGACTTACCTTGGCCGCAAATTGTTGTCTGGCTTCTTTGTAATTCATACCCCTCACAATTGATAAAAACGAACTTTCAGTTCGCTTTTTGAATGGTACGAAGAATTTATACAGAACACAACGTACTGAAAGTACGGATTGAGTATAACTAAAAGTACGGATTTAGATATAATGACAGTAGGCTGTGTCTCTTGTACCTTAAACTAATCTCAATTAAACATGAGTAACATTTTGCCCGCCCCAATTTACACCACCCAATACGGTCAATCTTATTTGGGAGATTCTCTTCATCTCCTGAATAGTCTTGCTAGCAATTCTGTAGATTTGGTGATTACATCCCCTCCTTTTGCATTGCAACGCCAAAAGAGTTATGGAAATGAAGATCAAGATTTATATGTTGATTGGCTGCTGGGCTTTGCTCCGGAAATTAAAAGAGTTCTCAAGGATACTGGAAGTTTTGTTATAGACCTTGGAGGTGCTTATCAAAAAGGAATCCCTGTACGATCGCTGTATAATTACCGCGTGCTTATTAGGTTATGCGACGAGTATGGATTTAAACTTGCTCAAGAGTTTTTCTGGTTTAATCCTTCCAAACTTCCATCTCCTATAGAGTGGGTGAATAAAAAGAAAATCCGGGCTAAAGATTCTGTGAATACTGTTTGGTGGCTTTCCAAAACGAATCAGCCTCAAGCGAATATTAGTAAAGTCAAAGTAGAGTATTCTGAGAGAATGAAAAAACTTTTGAAAAATGCTGATGAATTTTACACGCCCAAAGAACGCCCTTCCGGTCACAATATTAGCGATCGATTTTCCAAAGATAATGGAGGTGCTATTCCATCTAATTTGCTAGAAATTTCTAATTCGGAAAGTAATTCTCAATACTTGCGTTGGTGCAAAGAGTTTAATGTTAAGGCTCATCCGGCACGTTTCCCCCAAAAACTACCGACATTTTTTATAAATTTTCTTACTGAACCGGGAGACTTGGTAGTAGATATTTTTTCGGGTTCTAATACTACGGGTTATGCAGCAGAACAATTATCAAGAAACTGGATAAGCTTTGAAAAAGAAAAACAATATGTTGCTGCCTCAATATTTAGATTTTTGCCTCAAGAATCCTTTGGCGAAGCGGATACAATATACAACCAATTGTTAACTGAGGAAGCATCAGGATTGATTTTACCTCAAACTAGGCTACTTTTTGAAGTTAATAATTATTGTTTTTAGTTTTGCTCAATCGTCAACTTTTTATTTGACTTACCACAATGCTCGAAATACAAAATAGATACAGACATTGTTTGAAGCTTTTATCGTCTTTAGTGAAAATTTTGGCGATCGCCTACATTGCTTGCTGTATACTCTTGTTTTTTCTGCTAACTCGTTTGATATTTCAGCCAACACCTACAATCGCCAAAACACCGGATGCTTTTAACATCCCTTACCAAGAAGTTTGGTTGCCAGTTAAGGGTCGATCGCCCAAAATTGAAAAACTGCACGGTTGGTGGCTGCCCGCCGCAAATCGACAATCATTAGGAACTTTATTGTACCTGCACGGCAGGGGTTTTAACATCGGTGCGAATATCACTCAATCTTACCGCTTTCGGCAATTGGGTTTTTCGGTATTGCTGATTGATTACCGGGGTTACGGCCGCAGTCAAGGCAGTTTTCCCAGCGAAGCTCGGATATATGAAGATGCCGAAACAGCTTATAATTATTTAGTGAAACAGCGGCAATTGTCGCCCAGCGAAATATTTTTGTACGGTCATTCAATGGGAGGTGCTGTTGCTGTGGAATTAGCGATCGCACATCCGGAAGCTGCGGGATTAATTGTTCAAAGTTCGTTCACTTCAATGCTGGATATGGTAGAACGCTACAGTTTGATGCGGCTGTTTCCGATGCGGCTGCTGCTGACGCAAAAATTTGATTCTTTGGCTAAGGTTAAATTGTTGCGAATTCCGGTTTTGTTCGCCCACGGGACTGCTGACCCTTTGATTCCCGCTGCGATGAGTAAACAGTTGTATGCTGCTTCTCCTGAACCTAAGAAAATTTTACTTGTTCCTAATGCTAAGCACAATAATGGAGATGCTTTTTTTAACAGTAGCGAATACCGCCAAACTATTGTTGATTTTGCAGAGAAAGGAAATAATATCAAACGGCGATTGAAATCGCTTCTACACAAACAAAGTCCGCCTGCGCGGACTGAAAGAGATGATTTTAATTGTTAGTTTCAAAAAGCAATTGCACGATCGCTCCGCATTCCAATTTTAATACCGATTGAGCGCTGCCGCCATTAACGGCAATTTCTACCCAACCGTCAGAACCAGTTATGGCAATTAAATCGCCCGGTTCGGTGTCGCTGTAGGTTTTACCGCTGGGGATGCGAATTGCATCAGAACTATTGCTAATTGTTACTGACCAATTGCTACCTATAATGCAATTATTGGGGATATTAGTAATTAGATTGCCGAAGCGATCGACATATTGAATGCAGCCCGCTGCACCTGTGGCTGTAACGCCACAATTTGGTATCTCTAACTGCACTAAACTTGCAGGGTCGATCGCATCTCCCAACTCTTCCAACGCCACCCCGTTGGCCAAATGAGCGCCCGCTGCAGCGAAAATATCGCGACCGTGGAAAGTGCTGCTGGGTTGAGGTGTGCGCCAGTATTTGGGGTTGGTGAGTTCGACAGAGGATCTCGCGCTTTCGCGACTCAACACCCCGCTAAACAACCCGTTATCCGGCCCCACAAGCCAGCAATTAGCACATTTAACCGCAACAGGGCGTCTCTTGCTTCCCACCCCCGGATCGACGACCGCAATATGTACGGTTTCCGGGGGAAAATAAGCAAAAGCAGTCATCAAACAAAACCTCGCCGCTGCTATATTTTGAGAAGGTATTTGGTGCGTAATGTCAATGACTTTGAGTTGGGGATTAATTTGGGCGATCGCACCTTTCATTACTCCTGCATAAACATCGCTTAATCCAAAATCCGTAAGCAGAGTTATAATTCTATTTTTAGACATATATGCAAAGGTAAAAGTATGGTATCACAATGGGAAAACTTTCTGCAAAACTTGGGAGAATGGCACGGTTCCTTTACCCAGTTATCGCCGCGGGGAGAGGTACTTCAAGATACTCCTAGCATTCTTTCTCTCGAAGGTCTAAATGACAACAAAACTGTGAGATTAAAACTCCGTCGCTTTTCCCCAAATCCCAGCGGTGTCGGCGAACCTGAAGTGAGCGAAATTGTTCGAGAATATCAGGGTTTGGGACGAGATATCCTGTTTTTTGAGAATGGAGCTTTTTGTCAGGGAACTATTCAACTAGCGCCTTATTCTCAATGCGGTGCCGAGTTTGGTTTTATCTACAATAATCGCCGGTTGCGCTTCGTTCAGCTCTACAATATCGACGGCTATTTATCCAAACTTACCTTAATTCGGGAAAAGCAGCTTGATAAAAATGTCCCCGAACGTCCGCCTTTAACTGTTGACGATTTGCTGGGAGAATGGCAGGGCGAGGCCGTGACAATGTATCCAGATTATCGTCATCCTGATTCCTATTCTACCAATTTACAATTGCATTTGGATGGAGCCGATCGCCTAATTCAAAAAATTACTTTTGGCAGTAATGGTACTGTTATCAGTTCTAGCGCCAGCATTGACGGTTCTGTATTAAATTTTAACGAAGGTGCTTCGCCCGTGCAAGTTGTGCTGCTTCCTGACGGCGGTTCTTGCACTTTACCTGTCAAAGCTGAATTCAGAAAACCTATATTTTTCGAGGCCGGTTGGTTGGTAGAACCTGACTTGCGGTTTCGGATGATTCGCAGTTACAACGATCGGGGTGAATGGGTAAGTTTGACTTTAGTTACTGAACGCAAAATTAGTCATTAATCCCGATCGGTTGTTGATGATTAAGATTGAGTCGGGCGGGCTAGAAGCCCACCCCACAATAAACTTGATGTATTGTGGAACGGGCATCTTGCGGACGGGCTAGAAGTCCACCCCACAATAAACCTAATGTTCGGTTGTTGATGATTAAGATTGAGTCGGGCGGGCTAGAAGCCCACCCCACAATAAACTTGATGTATTGTGGAACGGGCATCTTGCGGACGGGCTAGAAGCCCACCCCACAATAAACCTAATGTATTGTGGAACGGGCATCTTGCCCGTTCTAAAAATAGTACAAGATATCACCACTACAAACATTTTTCAGATTTAGGAACCGGACTTTGTTTCCTGGGTTTGCGACTGAATCACGGCACTCCAGTCATCATTGTTAACAGCAGCTTCCAGATGCTGGTGTCGTTCGCCGTCAATTTTTGCTGCTGTTTCTAACTCTTTGGTAAGAGTGGAATCGGCCATTGCTTTGCGTAATTTTAGCTTCTTTTCTTCATAAGCTTTTTGTTCCTCAGCAGACATAGCAGCGCGCGCAGCTTGGCCTACCGTAGCTGCCCACATTTCGCTGTCTGCACTGTTTCCAGGCGGAATGCTGCCGAGTTCGGCTATCCACGTATCGCGCAAACTTTCCATTTCTTCCCGCTTGGGGAATTTGAAAGTTTGCACGCGCAGGAAAGCACAATTTTCGGCGCCATTTTGGGCGATGTGACCGTTGATGGAAAGCAGGATATTTCGCGAATAACCTACATACTGAGTGTTGCGGGAAATGTCCATTACAGCGTAAACGCCGGCGACTTTCGCGTTAGTTGCTAGAGCACGCCACGTATCGATCGACATTACTTGCGTGCCGTCATTTTCTAATTCAGAAATAGCATCTGCTGCGCTGTGTTCTGAGTCGGAACTGTATAAAAAGTTGTGCAGTCCTTCATGGGCGACAGGTACGTTTTGATGTTCAATTGCTACGTCTCTATCGGCATTCACTTGATTAGCTTCCATTAAATTCAATTCCTCAAAAAATGTCGTTTTTACGGGCGGGCCGGATGCCCACCCCACAATCAAATCATTTGTTTGTGAAACAGGCATCTTGCCTGTTCTATTATTTTGTTAGGGCGGGCCGGATGCCCACCCCACAATCAAATCATTTGTTTGTGAAACAGGCATCTTGCCTGTTCTATTATTTTGTTAGGCTTACCTACTTAACTTACGGCAATTTGTTGCAATTCCTCGTCAGTCAATTTAACTTCGAGTGCCCGCACAGAGTCCTCAATACTCGATACTTTTGTCGCACCGGGAATCGGAACGATGCAGGGCGATTGGGCCATCAACCAAGCTAATACTATACAGTAAACAGAAACGTTTTTTTCTTCTGCTAATTTGGCGATCGCGGGCAGATCTTGCAAGCTTGTGGCGCGGCGGCTTCCTCCCAGAGGACTCCAGGGAAAAAATGTCAGTTTTTCGGTTTCGCAATATTCGAGCACGCCGTCTGATTCTGGCTGTCTGTGCCAAGGATTGTACTGATTCTGAACAGAGACAATTTCTACTGTATCGCGGGCGCGTTTGATCTGCTCTACAGAAAAGTTGGAAACTCCTATAAATCGAATCATTCCTGCTTCTACTGCTTCTTTTGCGGGTGCTAGGGCTGCTTCGATGGTATAAGCAGGATCGGGCGAGTGATATTGCCAAAGGTCGATCGGTTCCTGGCCGCCGAGTGCTTCAAAACTTTCGCGTATTGTCTTGCGTAAATGGTGGGGGTTGCCGTTGCGCGTCCATCCACCTTGAGGCCGCATTAAGCCGCCTTTAGTGGCGACAGTGACAGCTCTAATATCTCCAGTATACTGTTGTAAAGCTTTGGCAATCAGTTCTTCGTTATGGTGTTTGTCGGATTGATCTTGGCAGTAGGAATCTGCGGTGTCAATTAGGGTGACACCCAAATCGAGGGCGCGGTGAATTACCGCAATAGATTGCGATTCTGGTGGCCGGCCGCTTAAGGACATCGGCATACATCCAAGACCGAGCGCGCTGATAGTAAAATTAGTGTTTCCCAGTTGTTTTCTTTTCATTTATTTGCCCTCGTTTGCGTGGTTTATTTACTGTTGAAATTTCAAGAATATAAGGCTCTGTTTAAATTTTACATTTTTTTAAAGTATATAAGTAGATATGAATAAAATATTTTGTATAAAGTTGTAATAGCTGGTAAGGCAAGGAACTCTTGTAGAATCGAGTTAACCGTTTCACGCACGCCCCTCTCCCCACGCGATGTGTATGTGTATCTAGCTGCTTCACTAGCTCGAAGCGCTGGTGTAAAATCGGAGTGCAAATTGCCAAAAGTAGCGGGAAGCGCACAAAAGCCCGATCGCCAATATTCCAGCCCCTCCTATCCAAACTATATCACCTCTGCCGAGCATTGCTTCTGCCGGTACTGTGGTAAAGAAGGCAACGGGGACTACGAATGTGAAGAAAAATCGGTAAGCTGCCGGATAAGCTGCCATGGGAAATCTACCTGCTTCTAATAATCCTCTGAGAACTTCGGTAACGTTGTAAATTTTGACAAACCAAATACTCATAGCACCTAACATAAACCAGATGCTGTAAAGACTCACCATGCCAAATAACAGCGGTATTGCTGTTAGGAAATAGTTGCCGATTCCCAATCCGAGTTTGTTAGCTGAGTACAGCAACAATACCACACCGAAGATGATATCGGGTATTCCCCAAGGGGAAACTGTGTTTGCAGACAGCCAGAATTGCGAACTGATGGGTTTCAGGAGTACGAAATCGAGAGTGCCTTGCTGGACTCGATCGACAATACGGCTGAGGTTGGGCGCGAGAAAGGTTGACGCAAACCCCTGCAAAATCGTGAAAATACCGAGTACAACTAAAGCCTCTTCCCATTTCCAGCCCGAAAACGTGTAGCCTGTACGGTAAAACAAAAACAACCCAAACAAGCTGCCAGCAAGATTTCCGAGGCTGCTGAGGGCCGCGAGAACAAAGTTAATTCGGTATTCTAGTTCCGCTGCGATGGCCGCACCCCAGAACAATTTCACTACGTCCAAATATCGTCCCATGTTTATAGCCATTTTTCACCGTTGAAATACTTAAATTCCCTCATATTGTAAAGGTTTGGTGAAGTCAACTGCTGTACGGGCCGCTCACTTCACTATAACTTTAAGTTATTGAGACAGCTTACATAAATATTTTTACTTAGCTAAATTATTAAGTTAGTTAACAAAAGTTAAACAAAAACTACAATTTATTGATTTAAGTCAATCTCAATCCGCTATTATTTGCCACGTATTAAAGCAGGATTCATGTTTCCATAAAAAAAAATTTAATAGATTAGGAATACTAATATGTTACACATATTAACATTATAAATGTTTGAAAAACATCTAGCCATACCCAAACCGAACTCTTAGGATGGTGCATACGTACTTAAAAGGAATATGTAAGCAGCAATACGTAATCCTACGTACAAAAGAAGGTTCGAGAAATTGACTTAAATAACAACACGTAAGGAAAAACAACATGGATGCTTTAACATTATCGAGACTGGGCGTCAAGCACACCAAGAGTGCAGTAGCCGAATCGCTGCGTATCAATACAGGATACGACATGACCAGCCCAGTCACTTTTTACGGAATCGTCAACGAGCGCTGCAATGTTAAATGCCGCCAGTGCGAGTATTGGCGGCTCAAAGAATATAAAGACGAAATGACGATCGAAGAATGGCAAAATGCTCTCTTAAGCGTCAAAGAATTTGTGGGCGAATTTTCCATCAACTTTAGCGGCGGCGAACCTTATATTAAAAAAGGTTTTCTAGACTTACTGGCCTTTGCGAATAAAAATGGCATTCACGCAGGCGTCACCACAAACGGCTATTGCATGACCAGGGAAAATGCGGCGAAAACTGTGGCCGCGCGTCCTTTTAATGTGAATATATCCGTTGACGGGCCGAATGCAGAACTGCACGATTATTTGCGGGGTCAACCGGGATTGTTCGATCGGCTTTCTAAAGGAATCGGTTATCTGCGCGAAGAACAAGAAAAACAGAACGTCCTGTTTCCGATCAACGTCAAACCGACGATGAACCGACTCAATTTCCGCCACCTCCCCGAAATAGTCACCTGGGCTCAGGGAATTGGGGCGACGACGGTGAACTTCCAACCGGTCAACCGCTGGACGCCAGAAACATACGAGGAATTGTGGATTGAAAAAGAAGACATTGATGAATTTTCACAAGTAATCGAGCGCCTAATTGAAATGAAGAACAACGGTGCTCCGATTATGAACAGCGATGAAGTGTTGCGATTGATGATTCCTCACTTTGCGGAAGAAAAAGCTCCTGATTCAACTCGTCCTTGTCGCGTTGGACTGCGAAATTACTGGATTGATACGCGCGGCGATGTGAAATTGTGCGATGAGTTTCCGGTGATTGGAAATGTGAAAAACGCCAGCGCCCGCGAGATTTGGTACGGCGAAAAAGCGCAGGAAGTCCGCCGGGATACTTTGAATTGCGGCAAGCTTTGTCTGATTACTTGTGTCTCGCAAAAGACGATTTTGGACAAAGTGAAAATGGGGATGAAGTTATTAAAGAATTGAGGTTTGAGCCGTGTGAATAGTGCTTGTGTTAATGGTGGCCGGGTTCGATCGAAAACCCGGTTTTTTGTTTGATACACGGAAAAAATTCGATCCGCAGCCGATCGCACTTCAGACAAAAAAGATGATATTCTCCGGTTGGCGAGATCGCTTTTTTCCCCTTCTTCTTGTTCCCTTTCCGATTCCACCTGTTAGATTTCCACCATCCCCCCACAGCAGATATCGACTGCTGGAACAAATCTTGACTAGCAATCAAGTAGTTTAAATCGACTTCAATTTGCCGCTGATATTTATTCTCAGCCAAATCCTGAAACCTCTGCAAAAAATCCCGATTATCGCCTGGGATGCACAAATTTCTAATTCTTGTCAAGCCCTCACCCTAATTTTCAGCATTAGTATTAATGGTATTTCTGTCTTCTTGCAAATACTCCACTTGCTGAGCGCAACCAAACATTTTGGTTCGGATTTCAGCCAGCAATTGCTTTAACTTGTGCAACTTAACTTGTCTATCAAGTTCGCTTTCTATTCGACTGAATTCCGGAAGCTTCTTTTCTAACTCGCTGACTATTGGCTGTGCTTTGCGATACTTTTTCCTAGCTTCGCGATAGACAAATACCATTTTAACGCCAGAACACAGCAGATTCATCAAGCAAGAGTTAAACGCCAGCGTTGCGAATTTCAAAGTTTGGGAATTCTCTTGCAACCATACTAGAGTGTGACACCGCTGACGCGCATTATCTTCTCGGCTGTCCTACTCACAAATCGGACTACCGAATAACTTTGCTTCGGCGCGAAAGTCTACTGATGCTTGCTGTTTGTCATGTACAAAAGCTTTAACAGATTGGTCAGCTAGCTTCGGGTAAGTATCATAAACTTTTGGTTCTGCATATAACAATAACTTTTGTCCAAGGGACGGTTGAATTGCCTTTGGCAACACGCAACTTTGGATTTCTTGGCTGAAGATTCAAAATTTTACCATCTGATATCGTTTCCGGTTGCATCGGAATGATGTAGAGGACACCGCGAGAGCAAGAGTGTCCCTACAATTAATCGAGGTAGGGACTTAGGATCGTCAATTAAATAATTTCCCTTTTTTCTTGTGGGATGGGCTCTCGTAGCCCGTCTATCGGGGACGGGCGGGACGCCCATCCCACAACAGTCATGAAAAGTGGATTTTATTTAATTCTCATTTCTTAGTAATTGCTATTTTTTCTTGGTGGCTTTCCAAGTGCCGCCGTAGAAGTAAAAAGGATTGTTTTGACTTACCGATTCCCAACATTTAAGACACAAAAAAAACCACTGCCCCGACTCGTCATACCGGGCGCGGTAGAGAGTCGGGGCAGATTGGGAACAACGATCGCAATATTTGATTCTGATTGGCCTGGGCATTGTTACTCAGTTTCAAACAATAACGGACTCTTGAGGGCGGGCGAATATCATGCGGCCGGCGCTAGTTTGCAGGGCGCTGGTGACTACGACTCGGGCTTCGCCGCCGACATAGCTGCTGCCGGCTTCTACGACAACCATTGTGCCGTCATCCAAGTAACCGATTCCCTGAGAGGGTTCTTTGCCTTCTTTGCGGATTTTTAGTTCGATCGTATCTCCCGGCAAATAAGTCGGGCGCACCGCATGAGTCAAATCGTTGATATTCAAAACCGGCAGTTTTTGGACGGTAGCTACTTTCGACAAGTTGTAATCGTTGGTGAGCAAAATGCCGTCGATATCCAAGGCGAAGCGGACTAATTTAGCATCGACTGTGGCAAGATCTTCGTAGTCAGCCGAGTGAATTTGAATCCGTTCTGGATATGTTTCTTTGATGCGGTTGAGTACATCTAAGCCGCGGCGCCCGCGCACTCGCTTTTGATCGTTGGCTGAATCAGCTACCAGTTGGAGTTCTTGCAACACGAATTGCGGCACGATAATTTGACCTTCGAGGAAACCTGTTTCTAGCAGGTTTTCAATCCGGCCGTCAATAATGCAGCTAGTATCGACAACTTTGGCACTGGCTGGTTTGAAGGTACCTTCGGCTACCAACACCGTGTCTAAGGTTTTGGGGTTGATCAGCCGTAAGAAAGCGCGGCCGTGGGTGTCGGTCAAACTTACGCCTGTGAAGCCGAACATGACGCTTCCCAAGACTGCGACTAGAGGTTTGATGAAGCCGAACTCGCGGGGAATTGGCAGCAGAAAAAGCGGAGCCAGCATTAAGTTCGCTACTAGCAGTCCGATGATTAAGCCGATCGCCCGCGTCAGCAGCATTTCCACCGGCATATCGCGGACTTGTTTTTCCAGCCGGCGGTAGGTTGTTTGAGCCACTAATCCCATCACGAAGCCGATTAATGCTCCAAAGGAGCCTAGTACAGAACTTAAGCCTTGTATATTTGTAACTTGCTGCAGCAGATTGCTCGGCAGCAGTTCGACTCCGTAATAGCCGATGCCTCCGCCTGCGATTATGAATGAGATAATTATGATTGCGTCTAGCATTAGTTCTAGGTTAATGAATGTATTCACATTATATCTTTCCAGTGCTGATAGTTTTTTCCTAGTTGCGGTCGGATATCGCTATATATACTGAGGAATTTTCATAAACTTATATTTCGCGGTTGTACCCTGTGCGGGCTGTGCGATCGAGCAGATCGGCATTTAGCCCGCCCCGCCGAGTCCGGGCAATAAGTGTCAATAGACCGCCCTGCGAGCTGTTCGGGAATTGCTGCCGCTGGCAACCAGTACAAGGTTAAACAGTAAAGAGCCGATCGTTCGCAGCGCTTTTTTGGTAAGAAAATGTCATAATATACATAATTATTCATGATGGTTTAATTAAAACTTTAGATTTGAAGTGGCGCTTTCGGCGTCAGATGTAATGAACCCTACCACAGATTATTTAACATTTGAATTAAAAAAAAGTGTGCAAGCGGCAAATTCCGGCATTCCCAGTTCGGCTTACTTGCACATACCTTTTTGTCGCCGCCGCTGTTACTACTGCGATTTTCCGGTTTTTGTGGTGGGCGATCGCAAAAATGGCGAGAATTCCGGCACCATAGTCCAATACGTTGCCGTACTGTGTCAAGAAATTGAAGAAACTAAAAATTTAGGCGCATCTCTGAAAACAGTTTTTTTTGGCGGCGGCACGCCTTCGCTGCTTTCTGTCAGTCAGTTGAGCAATATTTTAGAGACTCTCGACGGCAAATTTGGCATTGCTGCTGGGGCAGAAATTTCTATAGAAATAGACCCGGGTACGTTTACTTTAGAACAGTTGCGGGGATATGCAGCGGCGGGAGTAAATCGAGTTAGTTTGGGAGTGCAAGCTTTTCAGGATGAATTGCTGCAAGCTTGCGGGCGATCGCATTCTGTCGCTGATATTTTTGAAGCAGTGGAAATAGTGCGATCGGCTGGTATTGTCAATTTCAGTTTAGACCTAATTTCGGGACTACCGCACCAAACTTTAGAACAGTGGGAAGCTTCCCTAACATCGGCGGTGGAAATTAGCCCGACTCATCTGTCGAGTTACGACTTAATTGTTGAGCAGGGAACTGCTTTCGGGCGCTACTTTGAAGCAGGCGCGCAGCCGCTGCCAGCAGATGAAACCGCTGCTGGAATGTACCGTTTGGCGCGGGAAATTCTGACTGGTGCTGGCTACGAACATTACGAAATTTCTAATTACGCTCGCGATGGCTATCAGTGCCGCCACAACCGCGTTTATTGGGAAAATCGCCCTTATTACGGCTTGGGCATGGGGGCGGCGAGTTACGTGGAAGGCCGGAGGCTAACAAGGCCTCGCAAAACTCAAGAATATTATCAGTGGGTGCGATCGATCTCTCGCCTCAATTCCCCTGCTACCCCAAAACTTGGAGGGGAAACCCAGCCGGATATTTACCCAGCAATTGAGCAAAATTTTCAAGTCTCAGAAAATGACGTTTTGTTAGAAACCCTGATGCTAGGCTTGCGTTTAGCAGAAGGAGTTAGCCTGTCGCGGCTGACTGAAAAGTTTACTCAACAAACGGTTGATAAAATTTGGCGTTGTTTGCAGCCCTACTGGCAGCAAGGATGGGTGGAAATTATGACGGAGGATAGGACGATTCCCTACGGGATAGCTCCGCTTCACGCAACTTTAGGTGAGGCCGCGAAACTGCCGCTTTCGGGAAATTTGAGGTTAAGCGATCCCGAAGGTTTTTTATTTTCTAATACAATTTTAGCCGATTTGTTTAGCAAGTTAGGCGAGGATAATTAGCTCTGTCTGAGGAAGTATACCCCCAGGCAAGCGCGATCGACCCTAAAGCCGGGGCCGCCAATACGATGAAAGGAAATTCAATTGCTCCCTAGCTCGATCGTCTCAAAAATAATATATTTTATATCGATCCCTCAACAAAACTTAAAGGCGAACTAAGCCTTGAGATAGACGCCACGACTGCACTCAAGCCGTCATACTTAAGACTGAACATTTAAAAAGTAATTTAATGAATACTTTAACTATCGAGCGTAACCAAACCCAAAACCAGCCCTGCCTTGTAATTAGCGATCGCGTTTGCAATCCGGCTTCCAAGTGTAATTTTTGCGGTCATTACCAACAGTCAAGAGGTTCAGTCGGTCACTGTCAATTGTTGAACGCACCTGTTAGGGCAGGATGGAAATCTTGCACTTTAGCAAGGCCTGCTTTTGCACCTTCTTGGGAACAGGTGGAATGCGCCAATGTTTCCTCGGGATCATTTATTAATTAACAAAAAAATGTTGAATAAATTTTGTTTTAACTGGTAATATGCTATATTGAGCTTATGCCAGTAGTCGATGGATCGCACAATTTCACCAACAAGTTAAAAACATGAATTTTACAATGAATCAGGTAATTTCCGAACGTGAGGCGCGCATTTTGTGTTGGTATCTTAATAATACTAACAAAGTGCAAATTGCTCGGATTACTAATATTCCTAATTGGTATTTTGAGAGGACGGTTTTTCCGGGAGAGCGTTTTTTGTTTGAAGCGTTGCCGGAAGCTCAGTTAGAAGTTTGCAGGAGTGCGGAGACGGGTGCTATTGTGTGCGAGCGAATTTTGTGCGATCGGCTGCGAGTTGAAGAATTAAGCAAGGCTGATTGAAGATAATTCTCCCGACTGACCAACGAGAAACCCGGTTGTTTCAGAAACCGGGTTTCTCTGTGTGATGATAAAAACTCAGTTGGCTTACGCACTCGCGACCTCAAAAACCCGGTTTCTTCGTATACTTCTGGTTCCTCGTCGCAAAATTCGTAGAAACCGGGTTTATAACCCCCATGCGTCAGCCCTGAAACTGTGGGAAGTGTTGATGTAAGCTAAATTAGATAAAATCCACCACTCTTCAATATTAAAACCCGATGTCCCTCACCGAACAAATCCTCTCCCAACTGCCAGGAGACGCCCTGGGAGGCCTGAGAAAAGTCGATCGACTCTGGGAAAACCTCAAACAAAACACTGCACCAGCACCCCAAGCAGTCAAGCACAGCCAACAACCCCTAGAAACCCTCGACTTCGACATAGTTATCGGCGGCGGAACCCTAGGAATATTAATCGGTACAGCCTTAGTCCTGCGGGGTTGGCGAGTAGCCTTGCTCGAACGCGGTATCCTGCGAGGACGCGAGCAAGAATGGAACATTTCTCGCAAAGAATTAGACGCATTCTTAGAACTAAATCTGCTATCTGTTGCAGAGATAGAAAAAGCCATAGCCACCGAATACAACCCAGCCCGCATCAGCTTTGCCAACACCCCAGATATCTGGATTTCTGGCGTACTCAACATCGGAATAGATCCAGTTTACCTCCTCGAAACCCTCAAACAGCGATTCCTAAAAGCAGGAGGAAAACTATTTGAAAATACACCATTTAAAAAAGCAACAATTCACCCTGATGGAGTCTTGGTAGAATCGGCAAGTACCGACGAAAAATCAGCTACAAAAATATTTAAAACCAGATTATTTTTAGATGCAATGGGACATTTTTCCCCCATTGTCCGCCAAGCAAGACAAGGAAAAAAACCCGACGCCGTATGTTTAGTAGTCGGCAGTTGCGCTCGAGGATTTCCCAAAAACGACACTGGCGACATATTTGCATCCTTCACCCCCATGCAAAATCAGTGCCAATATTTTTGGGAAGCATTTCCAGCCAGAGACGGCCGCACCACCTACTTATTTACCTACATAGACGCCGACACAGAAAGATTCAGTCTAGAAACATTATTTGAAGACTATTTGCGCTTGCTTCCCCAATATCAAAACGTCGAAATCGAACAGTTAAAATTCCAAAGAGCACTCTACGGATTCTTCCCCTGCTATCGCCAAAGTCCTCTAAAAACCCCTTGGAATCGCATACTCCCAGTCGGAGACAGCAGCGGTAGCCAATCTCCCCTCAGCTTCGGCGGTTTCGGGGCAATGGTGCGCCACCTCAAACGATTGACTCTAGGAATTGACGAAGCTTTGACAAGCGACAGTCTCGACAAAAATTCCCTGGCACTTTTGCAACCCTACCAGCCGAATCTATCTGTCACCTGGTTGTTTCAGCGTTCGATGAGTGCTGCGATGAATCAAAAAATAGACCCCAATCAAATCAATCAACTTTTGGCGGCAGTATTTCAGGTTATGGAAGAGTTGGGAGAACCTGTACTCAAACCGTTTCTTCAGGATATCGTGCTGTTTCCGGCTTTGTCAAAAACCTTGTTTAAAACAGCAATTAGCCATCCCGGATTAGTTATGAAAATTATCCCGCAGGTAGGAATAGCTAATTTGCTCGATTGGATGGTTCATTATGTGAATTTAGGAATTTATACGGGATTGCAGCCTGTGGGGAAAGCCGTAGAACCGCAGGTAAAAAATTTAGCACCCGAACAGCAATACTATTTGCACCGATTAATTGAAGCGTGGCAATACGGCGCTGGAGGCGATTATTAAGTGATTAATTGTGGCACGGGCATCTTGCCCGTGGCGAATACATGAACAGGCAAGATGCGCTAATATATGAACAGGCTTTCCGGCCTGTTCCACAACACAAGATAATTTATTGATTAATTAACTGTGGCACGGGCATCTTGCCCGTGGCTAATATATGAACAGGCTTTCCGGCCTGTTCCACCACACAAGATAATTGATTAATTAATTAATTAATTGTGGCACGGGCATCTTGCCCGTGGCTAATATATGAACAGGCTTTCCGGCCTGTTCCACCACACAAGATAATTATATAAATCATGAGTTATGAAGGAGATATAACTGCTAAAGCTTGGGGAATCACTCGGAATGTTGCAGGCGTGTGAGTTGTGATTTCACCGTCGGCATTAATCGGACGGCGTTTGCTAGTATTAACCTCAAATTCTTGAGCGTGCAAGGCGCGAACGTTAGGCCAACTCGTATGATTTCCTTGCCTCATGGCCGGCAGCAAAGCAATGATTTCCCACCATTTTTTTATTTCCAAACTGTACAAATCCAGTCGCCTGTCGTCGATTGTGGCATCCTCGGCAACTGTCATGCCACCCCCATAATAGCGACCGTTGCCAATGGCAATTTGAATAGTTTTAACATGAAAAGATTGGTTGTCAACCCTAATTTCTGCTCGGAACGGTCGCGCTGAAAAAATTGTCTGCAAAGCAGTAAAAGCATAAGCTAAAACTCCCCAACGCTGCTTTACGTCTTTAGTCAGCCGCTGGGTAATTTCCACGCTCAATCCCAAACTTGCCACATTAAAAAAATGCTTGCCGTTCACCCAACCCAAGTCTATGAGCCGAACTTTACCGCTGGCGATTACTTGACAAGCTGCGGATAAATTTGTAGGAATTCCCAGAGTGCGTGCTAGGTCGTTAGCTGTTCCCATGGGCAAAATACCCAAGGGTAACTTGGTGTCTATCAAACCTTCTATGGCAGCGTTGAGAGTGCCGTCGCCACCGCCGATTATTACTAATTCAACTCGATTTTGGTAGCGGCGAATTGTGTCGGGAAGTTCGCGGGCGTGGTCGGTAGATTCTACAATTAACTCAAAACCCAGTGCTTCTAATTCTACAGTGGTTTGAGATAATAGCTTTTGCCCTTTTCGGGAGTGCTGGTTTACTAAAAGTAGAGCTTTCTTCATTTGTTGATTTTTAATGGGGAATATTCAGTGTTTTTAATTACCAAAAGTATAGCTTGATGGCTTAACTGGATCAAATTAATCCTTGATTTCGATTTTACCAATTATGCTGGATTGACAAAAATGTCAAAAAATGGATAATTGTAACAAAAGATTGCTAAAAAGTATCTTGCGTTTTCCGCTAGCTGCCCTCTACCTAGCTCTTTAAAGAAGTAAAACTAAAATTATGTCTAATTTTTTAGAAGAAGCGCAAGTCGCTGCCGATCGCCAAAACTGGCCCTTGTTAGTCGAATGCTTGCAGCAAGTGACAGCCGACGGTAGCAAGCCGCAGGAACAACACATTTTAGAGCAAGCTGTCAGTTTAGCAATACAAGCCTTGGAATGGGGGGATTTTCAAGACCGCTGGGAAATTGCTAAAGTATTGCCGAATCTGGGAAATGGCGCGATCGCACCTTTAATTGCCGTGCTCGAAGACGAAGACGCTGACACCGAATCCCGGTGGTTCGCCGCCCGCATTCTCGGAAAGTTCGTGAAGCGTAGCTATCCCGTAGGGAATCGCCCGGAAGTGATTCAAGCTTTAGTAGAATTGGTCAAAAATTCCGACGAAGAATTGAGCCAAATCGCCGCCGAAACCCTAGGGAATTTGGGCCCGACAGCAATAGAATCCCTAGCAACTCTCTTGCAGCAACAAGACTCGCGACAGTTTGCAACAGCAGCACTCGCCCAAATTCGGCGCACCGAAACCATCCCACCGCTGTTGAGCGTAGTCGGAGACTCTCAAGTTGCGGTGCGCGCGCACGCAATCGAGGCCCTGAGCAGCTTTCACGACTCCCGCATCCCGCCGGTACTGATAGCAGCACTCAAAGATCCGGCGACAGCAGTTAGAAAAGAAGCCGTGCGAGCTCTCGGCGCGCGCGCCTATTTAGACGCAGAATTAGATTTAGTGAACTTGCTCAAACCTTTGCTTTCGGACATCCGATTAGAAGTTTGTCAGCAAGCGGCGATCGCGATCGGGCGAGTGAAAACCGATGCTGCAGCGGCTGCTTTATTTGAATTGCTGCGATCGCCCACAACTCCGGTTGAATTGCAAATCGAAACTGTGCGCGCCCTAAGCTGGATGGAAACCGCAGCCGCTTTAGAATATTTGCAGCAAACCTTAATTGCCGAATTAAAAAACACAAACTCTCCTATTTGTCAAGAGATTGTCACTGTTTTAGGGCGAGTGGAAAAGCCGGAATTAAAAGCCAAAGTCGCAGAAATTATGCTCGATTTACTCGAAAGCAATCATCCCGCCGTGCAGTCTGCTGCAATCAAACAATCTTTAGCTTTAGGGTTAGGGCAATTAGGAGATATTAGAGCGCTAGATGTGCTGATTCAACTGTTAGCAGATGCCGATAACAGCATCAGGCTGCACTGTACGGCTGCGCTCAAACAGCTAAATGCTATTGAGGCCAGACAGCAATTAGAAATTTTAGTTAACCAAGAGAGTCTCGAACCAAAATTAAAACAGGGAATTGCGATCGCCCTGCAAGAATGGCAATAAAATTAAGAGCGAGCGGATTTGCGGAGAACATTTAAATATAGGGTGCGCCATAAGCACCTTACGTAGAACTTAAATATTGAATTTTGAACTCGATAACTGAAAAATCAAAACTTTAGCTGGGCTCAATTGGCAGCCGCACTCCGAAAGTCGAGCCGAGTCCTTCCCCGGGACTTTCGGCCCAGACAGTGCCGCCGTGGAGTTCCACGAGATGGCGGACGATCGCCAATCCCAGTCCCAGCCCGCCGTAATGGCGCGTAGAAGTGCTGTCAGCTTGGCGGAAGCGATCGAACACAAACGGTAAAAACTCCTTGCTGATGCCAATTCCCGTATCGCTGACGGCGATCGAAACAGAGTGAACCGGAGACGGCCCAGACAACATAGCGCCACCTGCCGCTCCCGGTTCCCCATCCTCCGAGAGCCTGATTTCCACGCGGCCCGACGGCGGCGTAAACTTAATAGCATTCGAGAGCAAATTCCACACCACCTGCTGCAAACGAGTAGCATCGCCCCTCACCAAGCTCACCCCTTCGCCGTAAAAACTCAGCAATTCAATTCCCCGAGCTTCAGCATCAGGGCTCAGCGCCTTCACGGCCGTTTCTACAATCCGTGCCAAATCCACCGGGCACAGATTCAAACACACTTTGCCGCTCACAATCCGAGAAACGTCCAGCAAATCCTCAATCATCTGAGTCTGCAACCGCGCGTTTCGCTCAATAGTCTCCAAACCCACAGCCGTTTTTTCCGGAGTCAACTTGCGCTGCCGCAGTATCTGAGCCCAGCCCACAACCGCGTTCAGAGGCGTCCGCAACTCGTGAGAAAGCGTTGCCAAAAACTCATCTTTAATCCGGTTGGCCAGGGCTGCTTCCCGGTAAAGCCGCGCATTGTCGATCGCCACCGCCGCATCCCGCGCCAAATCCTCCAGCAACAGCAAATCCCCCTCCCCGCAGCGGCGGCCGGACTCCCCGCACAGCAGCGAAATCGCTCCCAGCGTCCGCCCGCGAGCGATCAGCGGCACGCAGATTGCCGACAGCGCCTGGGCTCGCAGCACCAACAGCAGTTCCCTGTCCGGCACAACCGCCTCGATCACCCAGTCCGGTATTTCCGGGTAGAGCTTCGACTCTCCAGTCCGCAGCACCTTTGCTACTCCGTGCCGTCCCTGGGGATCTAGTGGCAAGCGCTGGTCGATTTGCCACAGCAGAGCGACTTTGCTCGGATCGGAGTGAGCAACTGCTTGCAAGCGGATCGAGCCGTCCGTCTCGATCAAATGCACGCAGCACCAATCGCCCAGCCCCGGTACTGCTAAATCTGCCAAACCTTGCAGCGCCTCCTCGTAATCCAGGGAAGCCGACGACAGCAAAGCCAAGGAGCGAGCGCGAAAATTGGCTGTTTGGGCCGATCGCTGGCGATCGTCAATATCAGTACAAGTCCCGAACCATTTGAGAATTTTCCCTTCAGCGTCCCGCACGGGCAATGCCCGACCCAAATGCCAGCGGTAAGCCCCGTCAGATGCCCGTTTAAAGCGGTATTCCACCTCGTAAGTATTCCCCGTCTGCACCGAGGTCTTCCAGCGTTCTACGGCATCTTCCACGTCATCTGGATGCAAGGCTAGCTGCCACCCCCAGCCTTGAGTTTCCTCCAGCGTCAAGCCAGTATATTCAAACCAGCGCCGGCTGTAGTAGTCCAGCCAGCCGTCGGCTCTGGCAGTCCAAACTATTTGCGGGATGGCTTCAGCGAGGACGCGGTACAACTGTTCGCTGGCTTCGGCTTCGCGGCGGGCTGCCTGTTCCCGCGCCAACGCTAGATTCCGCTGTTCTTCGGCCTGTTTGCGATCGCTGATGTCGCTAATCACGCCGATCCACTTGTAGGGATTGCCTTGTTTGTCAAGCACTGCTTTGCCCCGATCGATCCAGTGGAGCAAGCCGCCCCGCTGGCACTGCACGCGGTATTCCTGAAAAAATGGGGCCGCAGAACTGTCTGGCGCGCTCAAATACCGCTCGACCGCGGCCAGGACTCGATCGCGGTCGAGCGGGTGCAAGATACTGTTCCAAGCTGCTCTCGTCCTCGGAAATCCGCCTTTTTCGTACTCCAAATGTTCGTCTACGTGACCGAACCACAGCACGATCCCGGTCTCGATGTCCCATTCGTAAATCAAATCGCTGGCACTTTCTGCCGCAATCCGAAACCGCTCTTCAGACTGTCGCAGCACTTCCATAAATTTAAAGCGTTCCGTCACGTCCAAAACCAGAGACAGCACCGATATCAACTGTCCCGAATCGCTGTAAAAAGCCGAATTGTACCATTCGCAGTGTACCAGCGAACCGCCCTTAGTATAATTGCTGTTGCAAACTACATTACATCGATCGCGTGGTTTTTTTAAACTATAAATTGCCGACTGTACATCTTCAAAATCGCCATGACAAATAAAGTTCCATTCGCTAAAATGCTTGCCTAAAACTTCTGCTGCTTCCCACCCAAAAATCTTCTGGGCTGCTGGCGACCACCGGCTGACCCGAAAATTTTCATCCCACTCTATCACCGCTAGGGGAGTATTTTCAAAATGAGAAGTGAGTTTTTGCAGCGCCTCGCGCAGGGATGCTTCTACTTGCTTGCGCCCGCTAATATCGCCAAAAGAAATAGCAATGCCGTCGCCCAATTTAACGGTCATAACCCGAAACCAGCCGACAATGCCTTCGCTGTTGTAATAAATTTCAGTATCGAGGGGATTTCCTGTTTCTAGAACTTGCACGTAACGGTCGAACAAACTGCTATCCTTATGGCCGGGCAGCACTTGCAGCAATCGCTTGCCGATTAATTCTTCAGGGGTGCGGTGTTGCATTTTTGCCGCTGCGGGATTGACGTATTCCCATTCAAAATCCACAATTGTGGATTCGTCGCGAATGCTGCGAAACACGTTAAATCCGTCTAGAGATAATTCCTGAAAAACGCGGAAGCGTTCTTCACTTTCTTGCAGCTTGCCTAAAGCGTCAAGCAGGAGTTCTTCGACTCGCTCGCGCTGCGTTATTTCTGCAAGCAATTGCTGGTTAATTTGCTGGAGTTCGGTTGTGGGGGGGGCGACGGAATTTGTAATAACAGAGCCGGCTTGCAGTCGATCGACCTTTTGAGTTCCCAGCGCCGTATTTCCTGCTCCCGAGGCCGCCCCAGCCAAAACCAACACTTGAGAAAGCGAGGGTATCAGTTCCGCTACAGCCCACAGAGAGATGATAGCGGTAACGGCCGCGATCGAACTTGACAGCCAGTAGCTGGGATGCACCAGCATCCAAACTTGCATCAAATGAGTTGTCCCGCCGCAGAAAAACCAGGCTCCCAATAAGAGAAACCCCTTGCTCAAAGGCACGTCTCGCTGCTTCCGGGCCAAGTATGTCAGAATTGCTGGAATTGAGTAATAAGCCAAGGCAATTAACAAATCGCTGACCGCGTGCAGTCCCATCAACTGGGTTTGCCACTGGCAACATCCACCTTGCAGAATAAAATTGTGGTTAAATAACATAATCTTAAGAAATTCCAGCATTTCGGCTTTCGTGTGCGCTCGATCGCAGTTGCACTTTTGTTGCTGATTCGCTAATTCCTAGTTTATACACAAAAAAACAGCCAAATATCCCCGCATCTGTCTTGCGGGGGAGTGTAAATTGCTAATGCCTGCGCTTTTATCGCTCCGGAATCAAAACTAATCTGTACGTGTATCAACGTCTACTAAATTCTTCTAGTAAATCGGTTAATGTCACTGATGATCTTCGAGGAAAATGTCTGAAACCATCTCGAATTAAACATCCATGCGCTTAGAGCAGCTTCAAGCATTTCTTTCAGTTGCTGAAACCGGTAGCTTTCAGCAAGCTGCCCGGAAGTGCGGCGTTACCCAATCGACTATCAGCCGTCAAGTGCAGGGGCTCGAAGCGGAAGTGGGTTTGTCGCTGTTTCACCGCACGGCCCACGCGAAGCTGACTGTGGGAGGGGAATGCCTGCTGCCTCACGCTCGCAAAATCTGTCAGACTTGGCAAAATGCAGCAGAAGAATTGGGAGACTTACTGGCGGGAAAGCAGCCAGAACTTTGCGTGGCTGCGATTCACTCGGTTTGCGCTGCTTATTTGCCGCCTGTGCTGCAAAAGTTTTGCCGCGACTATCCAGACGTGCAGTTGCGGGTGACTTCCCTCGGGAGCGATAGAGCCCTAAAAGTCCTCAAAGACGGTTTGGTGGACATCGCGGTGGTGATGAACAACCGCTATTTTACTCAAGCCCCGGAAATGTTGGTTGAGGTGCTCTACAATGAGCCGATCGAGGTGTTGATGGCGGCGGGTCATCCCCTGGCTCAGTACGAACGAGTACCTTGGCCGGAATTGATTTGTTACCCGCAAGTGGTGTTTAAGGACGGGTACGGAATGCAGCGGATGGTGCAAGAACAATTTGGACGCATCGGTGCTAAACTTCATGCTGTTTTGGAACTCAACACTCTTGATGCTTTTCGGGGTGTGGTGCGACAGGGAGAATTGATTGCTTTGCTGCCGCATTCAGCTTTGGTGGAGGCGAAAACCGATCGCACTTTAGCAGTGCGGTCGATCGCCCAAGAGCGCTCAAATTCCAAGGTTTCGGCGATCGGTCAATTGGCCGCCGATCCCACTTGGACTCGCGAAGTGGTGTTGGTGACAACTCACGATCGAATGCAAATTCCGCCGATCGCCCATTTCTGGAATCTGGTACGCGAATTTGTGCCGCCACTTGATGTAATCAAGCTAGAAAAATCAGGCAGTTAATACCATTTTAGATTTTAGATTTTAGATTTTAGATTGGGAATGACTGATGAAATAAGGGTTTGGATATTTCCAAAAATTGCCTTCTTTTTGGGAACTGGTATAATTCGATAATTTTGAATAGATAGTTCTGAAATTTAAATTTAAAACGGTTCAAATACTACCAATTACCCCTTACCAATTACCAACTTCAAAAGTTATGAGTGACGCATTTAGAGAATTGCTGCGAAAAATTGGCAGCGGAGTACACACAGGAGAAAACTTAACTCGTTCCGAAGCAGCAGCAGCCACGCGGATGATGCTGCTGGGGGAAGCAACACCGGCTCAAATCGGAGCTTTTATGATTGCCCACCGCATTAAACGGCCCACTGGGGAAGAATTAGCCGGAATGCTCGATGCTTATGAAGAATTGGGCCCTGTGCTTGCCCCCCCAAACCGAGAAAAAGGGTTTTCCGTCTCTACCGTCGCCGTGTTTGGCGTTGCTTACGACGGGCGATCGCGCACGGCTCCAATTAGCCCTTTAACAGCCCTAATTTTAGCCGCCTCTGGCGTCCCCACTCTCATGCACGGGGGGGATACCATGCCAACGAAAGAAGGCATTCCCCTGATTGAAATTTGGCGCGGTTTGGGAGTGAATTGGGGAAAACTCAGTTTAGAAAAAGTCCAGCAAGTTTTTGACAATACGGGTTTGGGTTTTGTTTACCTTCCCAAGCATTTTCCTCAAGCCGCCGCTTTAGTTCCCTACCGCCGCGAAATCGGCAAACGGCCGCCTTTTTCGACAATGGAGTTGATCTGGTGTCCCTGTGCCGGCGACGTTAACGTCATCTCCGGCTACGTCCACCCGCCCACAGAAGGTATGTTTCAAAAAGCTTTTGAGTTGCGGGGAATCAAAAATTATACCACAGTCAAAGGATTGGAGGGAAGCTGCGATTTGCCGCGCGATCGTACTGCGATTATCGGCATTGCTAAGCCGGACGCTGAGTTCGAGCGAGTGCTTTTGGCCCACGGAGATTACGGTTTTAGCAGCACAAATCCGGCCTTTCAATCAGGACCTGAGTTATTCAAACATATGCAGGAAGTATTGCTGGGAAAACCATCGGAATTGATGCAGTCCGCTATCTGGAACGGCGGCTTTTATCTGTGGCGCAGCGGAGTTTGTTTGGATATGAACTCCGGTTTGATTGAGGCAGAAACTTTATTGAGTAGCGGTCAAGTCGTGCAAAAACTTGAGGAAGTTAGCAAAACCGTTAGTGTTTTGAGTTGACCGTTGACTGTTGACCGTTGGGAGCATCTCATATTTGTAAAAACACTTCTTCTGGCTCCTTCCTTCTTCCTCTTTCCTTCTTCCTCTTTCCTTCTTCCTCTTTCCTCCTGCCTCCTGCCTCCTGCCTTAAAACTCCAATTTCTAGCTTAACTGCAAAAGTGAGATGCTCCCTGACCGTTAACTACTGACTACTGACTACTGACTACTAGACATCTCCAATAATTATTGTGGAAGAGGCATCTTGCCTGTTCAAAACAGGCAATTCTTGCGATAACTACTGACTAATGACTAATGACTAATGACTAATCATCAAATTGCTGTAATTGTGCTTGCAGGCGGTCAAAGTTCGCGGATGGGTAGGGATAAAGCTATGCTGGAAATTGAGGGCAAATCCCTATTGCAGCGGGCGTTGGAAGTTGCCGCAGTTGTAACCCCCAAAGTTTATGTTCTGACTGCTTGGCCCGATCGCTATCGATCGACCTTAACCGAAACATCCCAATTTCTGGTAGAGTACAATCCGGGCTCCGGGCCCTTGGTTGCATTGACTCAGGGATTGACAGAAATTGCTGCCGAGTGGATTTTACTGTTAGCTTGCGATTTGCCTTTGTTGGATGCCCAGATTATTCAAAATTGGGCAAGTCAGTTAACCGAGTTTCCCCCATCTACTTTAGCAGTTGTGCCTTATCAAAATTCGCGCTGGGAGCCTTTGTGCGGCTTCTACCGCCAACAATCTCTGCCCAGTTTGCAAAGTTTTATTGACCAAGGTGGACGTTCCTTTCAAGTTTGGTTAAATCAAATCCCCGCCATCCCTCTACCTGTAGGGGAACGAGAAGCACTAATGTTATCGAATTGCAATACATTAGAAGAGTTTGAGCAATTAAAAGGTAAAATGAGTAACGGTTGACTGTTGACGGTTGACTGTTGACGGTTGACTAACTAATGACTAATGACTAATGACTAATTACTAATTACTAATTACTAATGATTAACCAATATTGGTTGCTCGATCGCAATATAACTTTCCTCAATCACGGCTCTTTTGGGGCCTGTCCGATTCCCGTACTGGAAGCGCAAACCGCTTTTCGGGAACAACTGGAAAGAGAACCTTTGCGCTTTTTAATGCGGGAATTTGAACCCTTGTTGGACAATGCGAGAAATCAGTTAGCAGCATTTATTGGTGCGGCTGACGAGGACTTGGCGTTTGTGCCGAATGCGACGACAGGAGTAAATGCAGTTTTGCGATCGCTCTGTTTTTCTCCGGGCGACGAATTGCTAACTACAAATCAGGAATACAACGCTTGCCGCAATACACTTAATTTTGTAGCCGAGCGTACAGGCGCTAAAGTAATAGTAGCAGAAGTTCCCTTTCCCATTGAGTCACCCGACCAAATTATTGAAGCAATAATTAAGTGCGTTTCACCACAAACAAAGTTAGCATTATTAGACCACGTTGTCAGCCAAACAGGTTTAATATTTCCCATCAAACAGTTAGTTGGTGAGTTAGCTAACCGTGGCGTGGATGTATTGGTAGACGGAGCTCACGCGCCGGGAATGGTAGCACTGAATTTAGATGAAATTGGCGCGGCTTACTATACCGGAAATTGCCACAAATGGCTGTGCGCGCCCAAAGGTGCGGGCTTTTTGTACGTGCGGCGCGACAAGCAAAATGCCATTCGCCCAACTACGATCAGTCACGGTGCTAACTCGCCGCGCGCTGATAAATCGCGCTTTCAATTAGAATTTGACTGGATGGGCACAGTCGATCCTAGCCCCTATTTGTGCGTACCTGTAGCTATTGATTTTATGGGTTCTTTGTTGAGCGGCGGCTGGCCGGAATTGAGGGCAAAGAATCATGCTTTAGCATTGGCGGGGAGAAAAATATTGGCGGACAAATTAGATTTGGTGCTGCCTTGTCCTGATGAAATGGTGGGTTCGATGGCTGTTGTGCCTCTGGCAGACGGCCAGTCTGATGAGGTTGCAAAGGGAGGAATTCCACCTTTGCAAGAGGCGCTGTGGGAGATTTTTAAAATAGAAGTTCCGGTGATTCCTTGGCCGAATGCTAGTAAGCAGTTGGTGAGGATTTCGGCTCAGTTGTACAATACTTTGCCACAGTATCAATATTTGGCTAAGGCGCTGGTTGAGCTGACGAGAATTTGACCTGGGTATTCCACCCAAAAAACATACAGCATATTCCAGGTTTATGGAGTGTAGGGACACGGCAGTGCCGTGTTCCTACGGGAATCGAACGATAGGCGGGTGTACTTCATAAACGTAGAATCTGCTGTAACACCCAACTAAAAACAGTCATAGGTTCGTAGTGAGAGCACCGTCCTCTCCCCAGGAATGAATAAGGACTTGCATTGCTTACTACAAACGTAATAATGGTATAAAAACAGGTACAATTAAAGCGAAAACTCCTGCAAAAAATCACCTTTAACCATCTTTAAAATAGCTACAATTTACCTAAAATCCCCAAATTCAAAAAATGCTTTTAAAGCCCGATCGCCCTAGACTTCGCCAATCCGCCCAAGCCGAATAAAGTTTGTAAATAACTGGCAAAATTTCCTAAGTTAAAACAGGGTTGTCAAATTGGATAGCGCACAACTTCCGCGCCACAGAATATAATGTATCAACACTTGCATTTTCGCAGACAAAACAAACGAAATCAAAAGAGGCGAATACCATGTCCAATGCCATGATGGTAATTTACCCCTATCGCGAACAGTACACCTGGGTTTTTGACGACGAGCGAGTCGGACTTGTCCGAGAACCATTTGTTCAGGGCGTCCCCGAAATGATTAACGCGCTTGTCGCAGACATTCCCAATGCCGCTCAAGGTTTCCGACTTTTATTTTCAGCCAATCCATTTCCCGGATATCAAGCAGAAATGCTGTGGTTGAAAGCAGAATACGGCGGTAACTGGTATCGGTGGGAATCCAAAAATCTCGAAGGCTGGCTGTGTCCGGCTATGTTCAAATACTTTCCAGAAGCACCGCCCAAGTTTTACTGCAAAGCTGAAAAACTGCAATAATCAACAGCAAGTCAATGAAAAACTTGTCAATTTTTAAAAGAAACTTTGTTAAACCAGTCGATAGAACATCTAGAAAAAAGCCTAAGTTATTCCTGTATATAGTGGGGCTATTTTTCCTAGTTTTCACAGCGGCAATCTCTGCCACAATGGGGGCAATTACCGCTCTGTTAGCTCCCGTAGAACCGCCAATTATCAATAGAGTATTAGAGGCTACCGGCTTTGACTATCTATCCTCCAACCGCTCTGGATACCGCCTGTCGCGGCCAGTTAATATCTTGATATTGGGAATTGACCGCGTGCCGGAAGCAGCAGCCAATGGCCCTAAGATGTTTAACGGTCGCAGCGATACAATCCTCTTATTCCACCTCGATCCTAGAGATAAATCTATTAGTTTGCTTTCTGTTCCGCGAGATACTAAAGTCGAAGTTCCCGGAATTAGCTTCAGCAAAATTAGCGAAGCCAATGCCAGGGGAGGAGCAGCTTTGGCGACGCGATTGGTTAGCAGTATGCTGAACAATACGAAAATAGAACGATACGTGCGAGTCAGCAGCAATGCGTTTCGGGAATTAGTCGATTTAGTGGGCGGAATTGAGGTATTTGTACCTCGCGCCATGTCGTATACAGATAGCGCCCAAAAGTTAAAAATAAACTTAGCCAAGGGATGGCAAACTCTCAACGGAGAACAAGCAGAACAATTTGCTCGATTTCGCAACGATGGTTTAGGAGATATCGGCCGCATTCAGCGACAGCAATCTTTAATTCAAGCTATTCGGAACCGCCTCACAAGTCCATCAGTATTGGTGCGCTTGCCACAAATTGTTCGATTGATGCAAAAATACGTGGATACAAACCTAAATTATGAGGAAATATTGACCCTGGCAAATTTCGGTTTGCAATTGGAGCGAGAGAATTTTAAAATGGTAATGTTGCCTGGACGTTCTAGTTCAGAACAAGCCGATTTGAGGAGTTATTGGATTGTAGATGCGATCGGGCTGGAGCGCATTATGACACAATATTTCAACCAGAGCGTGCCGGATTTTGCACAAGGACGATTTCGCAACCCAACCGAGTCCGTTTTGCCCAAAAACCTCAAAATAGCTGTCCAAAATGCTTCTAGCAAACCGACAGCAGCCAAAACCGTTGGTGAATTTCTCACAAAAAAGGGCTTTTTTAATGTATCTGTAGTGCAGGATTCGCCGGAGAAGCAGCGTCAAAGTCAAATTATTGTTCAGCAAGGCGATTTAGAGGCAGCGAATCTACTGCAAAAAGAGTTAGGCGGCGGTAAAATTGAAGCATCTTCTACCGGTGAAATCAATTCTGACTTGACACTTCGCGTCGGCGAGGATTGGGTAAAGCGATTTTAATTAGTCATGAGTCAATTACCATGAGTGCAATATCTGTGAAAAGTGTTTTCCGAATTTTCCTGAGCCTGGTTTTAAGTTTAGTGTTGGCTTGTGCGTGGGTGCTGCTGAGTGCTACTCCGGCATTTGCCCTGCCGAAAACAAATATTAATTACACAAACATTAATTTGTCCGATCGCGATTTTTCCAACTCGGATTTAGCGGGGGGAACATTTGTCGCTGCGGAAATGCGGGGAACCAATTTTCAAGGTGCTGATTTAACTAATGCGATTTTGACTAAGGGAGTTTTGCTGAATGCCAACTTGTCAGGTGCCAACCTCTCCGGTGCTTTGGCAGATAGAGTTACATTCGACGGCGCTAATTTGACGAATGCTAATTTTTCAGAGGCAATTATGACTCGAACTCGGTTTTTTGACGCTGCAATTTCCGGGGCTGATTTTACTGACGCGATTATCGACGCTTATCAAGTGAGTATCCTGTGCGAGAAAGCAGAGGGTGTCAATCCCGTGACGGGAGTTTCTACCCGAGAAAGTTTGGGATGTCCGTAGGAATTGACAATTTAAAAAATTCCCTGGGTAATATTGTTTCCGGTTGCATCGGAATGATACCGAGGACACGGCAGTGCCGTGTCCCTACCCCCATTAATTGTAGGGACATGGCACTGCCGTGTCCTGACTGTGAGTAATATTAATTCTGACGCTACCGGAGTTGATATAATTATTTGATTAGATGTACCTGTAGCGAGGTAAAATACACACATTAAAGCCCCTCTCCTGCAAGGCGAGGGGTTTGAGGAAATTTCCAAGTATCGGCTCTATCGAGCGCTACAAATGCCTGTGCTGGCAGTACCAACTACCAAATCGGAATTCAACAGCAAATCTAAATCGGTGTCGGGATTAACAGCATACAAATCGACTTTATCTCGACCCAAAAATACCCCGATCAAAGTCCCGATTCCCGCACCGCCGAGCACCTCTTCAGTCGCGATCGCCCGATCGCCCGTAACACCTGCGATCGCCGCCGCTGCTGCTGCACCCAACGCCGTATTCTTAATCAGATTACCAACATTAACGCCCTTGGTAACAGTTTCTTTCCTAGTAATCAGTTGCGAAGTCGCATTGAGAGGCACTCTGCTGCCGTTGATGATACTTAATTCTTGAGCCACAAACTGAACGCCCGAAGCAGTCGATCGCAATTCGCCGCTAATTTTCGAGCCTTCCGGTATCAGCACTTGGCCGTTATTGCCCGTGATATCCGCAGCTACAGTCAGCGTAATCGGAGACTTGTCATTGGGGCCGAGCAAAATCTTGCCTTTTGTGTACTCGATGGGGATAGTCACGCCGCTGGGAATTTTCACAGCAACAGACTCGCTAACATCAATCTTGGCAATGTAAGGAGAATTAATTGCTCTTGCTTGATTGGTACTCACGAATGTTTGATAGATAAAAGCAGCTACTTCAGCTCGCGTTGCTGATTTGTTCGGTTTGAGAGATTTAGGATTGGGATAGCTGACAACCAACTGTTTTTCAGTAGCAGCAGCAACACTTTTGACAGCATAAGTTTGAATCTCACCCGCATCATTATAGTAGCTGAGAACATCTTGAAAATCGCACGTAGGCTCATAGCCCATGCCGTTATTTAAAGCGACTACAACTTGAACGCGAGGAATCTGCTGTGCCGGCCTGAAAACATTGCCGGGATAGCCAGACATCCATCCCATTTCGTAAGCTTCGGCGATCGCCCCGCTTGCCCAAAAATTAGACGGAACATCGGCAAACCTTACTGCAGCGCGACTTTTGGCTTTTTTCACAGAACGCACCATTGCCGCGAATTCAGCCCGCGTTACCGGTGCATCCGGGCGAAAACTGCCATCGGGAAATCCTTTGATAATTCCTCTTTCTGACAAATCTTGAATAAAATCTTTTGCCCAGTAGTTATTATTAACATCCGAAAAAGCTGTCTGAGCAAAAGCAGGCGCGGGAACTAGCATCGGCGCTGCGGTTCCAGCAACTGTTCCCAGAGTTAATAAAACAGATGTACCGGATTTAATGCGATGTAATACAGACATTTTTGATTCTCCAATTTACACAAGTTTTTTATTGAGGAGAAGTAAGCTTTTGATTGGCTGATTTATTTCTGCCGAACTTGCTCTTTCCTCAGTTATGTAATCATTGTTGAATGTTTTTATTTTTTGTGGGGGGAAGATACGGTCTTTTAAAATAAATATTTTTATGGTGATTGGGGAATTTTAAAATGCTTAAATTCCTTAAAATCCTTATGTTGCTTATCTCCCTTATCTACCTTGAATTTATACAGTCCTGGATGCAGAACCTGTATTATGTAGGGGCAGTGCCAAGAGTGCCCGCCCTCGCTCGATTTGATTAATGACTAATGACTAATGGAGGCTAGCGGTTCCCAACTTGTCACATCTTCAAATAAAGATTGATACCCCGCTGCATTCGGATGTAGCCCGTCTGCAATCAGGCGCGATCGCCACCAATCACTGCCCCGATTTACCCATTTATCAAAAATATCTAAATAGGGAATTCCCCGCAACTGACAAGCTAATTTCGTTGCTTCTTTATATCGATATTGGTCAGCATGACTGTAATACAAACAATCTTGAAAAGGCATTTTACTTTCATCCACCGGCACCATCCCGACAAATATCACCGGACAAAGTTGTTTGGAAGTGTCTAATAAATTATCCAAAACAGTTTTAAAATGTTCAAACTCAGTGTAGCTGCGCCCCGTAGGCGACTGCACTCTCGCCGAATCGTTGAGGCCTACCGAAAGAATAATCGCATCCGGGACGCGGTTTCTGAGCTCGCCACGGTGGCGAAACTCGTTTTCGAGTCGCTGGGAGACTTGATAGGTGCGATCGCCCCGAACGCCCAAATTGTATAAAACGTGTCCTGCACTCTCCGGTAACATCCACTGGCGCCGCAATCTTTCCACCCAACCCCCGCCTACACCGTCACCGAAACCGTAGATTAAGCTGTCACCGAAAGCAACCAATTTGAGGGGATGAGAATTTCCCCGATGCAAGTGACCAAAGGAATAGGCTGTTGCTACCTGCATAAGCAATGATACTCAGTTAATAAATTATTAATCTTGACATACTAGACTAGAATGTAACATTACATAAAGTAGGTAGTCTCATGGTTAAGCGTCCAACCTTCGATTCAACTCAGCTAACCCGTCGGGCGGAAGAGTTGATCGGTGCTGCATCCAACCGCTATCGGATTACGGTACAGGTGGCGAACCGCGCAAAACGCCGTCGCTATGAAGATTTTGACAATATGGACGACCATCAAATGAAACCTGTAATGCGGGCGATATTTGAGATGTCGGACGAACTGACTCAGCCGGAAATAATCGGAGATATCTAGACTTCGGGAGTTTTGGGTTTTGAGTGGAGAGTTGCCAGCAATTTTTGTCAACTCAAAACCCAAAACTTTTTCAAACTAGACTGGCGCGCCTCCGCGAAAAACTCGGTTTATTTTATATACGCAACTGAGCCGGAAGCTCGCACTTATAAAAAACGCTTTTTACAAAATCGGGAGGCTGCCAACAGGGTTGATTTTCCTAATTCATAAAATTAGAAAGTATGACTCCGATCGCCGTAAGATTATGAAATTATTCTATGTTTGAAAGTGTCAAAACTGTGAATAAATTAAAGCAGGGCTTAAGTTTTCTGTTCGTTACTTTGATTGTGGCGATTTTCACGCTTTTGAGTTGGGTATTGGAATCGGGCGAATTGAGTATGTCGGCTTTGGAACCTTCGCAGCAGAAGAGTTCTGACTCTGCGTCCGTGCAGCGGGTGGCTCAACAATCTGCGCCGCCGCAAGTGAGGGTGCAAGATGCGTGGAAATTGGTGTATGAAAAATTGCCGGATTTGCCGATCGAAAATAACTACATTTCTAAGGAAACAGGAAAAGTCGATCCTACTAATACTTTAGTCGGGCGGTTGATTCGATATCACGTATTTGTCAAAGGACGGCCGCCCAATTACCGCTTTGATTGGAAGTTGAGTTTAGCTGACTATTTGGGGGCGACTCCCGATTATTTGGTGGAAAGCGTGTATCCGGGAAAAGACGTTTTGCGCTCAAATCCAATGGAACAGGATCGTGCTGCTATTCAAAGGTTAAATAGAGCACAGCGGGATGCTTTGGTTCAAGCTTTGGTTGATGTTTTTACGGAGAATTCCGGGCGTGGGCCCACACCGGCGGCGGGAGAAAAACCACAAGGGCGATCGAATTCCCCGGAAATACCGCAGCCGCAGCCGGGAGATGCGAAGTTGTTGCTACCGTAATACTCAGGGATGCAGAAACCGGGTTTTTTATGAAAATACTGCTGTTGAGCCTTTAACACGGGTAAAAAACCCAGTTTCTTTCGTATTTATGGGTCAGTCCTACTAATCTAAAATCCAAAATCTAAAATCTAAAATCCTTCAATGGTGGAACGTGTAATTAAGACGGGTAGCGGATGGCGTTTGGGATGGAACCCGGAGGCGGAGGAGTTTCAGGGTTTGGTAGCTGGCGACGGTTGGGCGATCGAACTCACGGAGGCTGAGTTGAACGATTTTTGCCGATTGTTGGGGCAATTAGCCGGCACAATGAGTCACATGGCCTCTGAGTTAATGGACGAGGAAAAAATCGCCATTGAAGCCGAAAGCGACTTGCTGTGGGTCCAGGTGGAAGGCTATCCCGAAACTTACAGCGTGCAGTTGATCTTGAATGCTGGCAGGAGGTGCGAGGGTTTTTGGCCTGCGGCTGCGGTTCCGAGTTTGGTGCAGGCCGCAAAAGTTTTTAAAGTTTTTTGACTTTTTCGGGAATTCTATGCTAAGCTGTTAAAGCTGTCGGGGCGTAGCGCAGCTTGGTAGCGCACTACTTTGGGGTAGTAGGGGTCGTGGGTTCAAATCCCGCCGCTCCGATAGATGGAATCCTTATACACTAAGGATTCCATTATTTTTGGTAGATTTCGCAGCATATTGTCATTCTCAATAGACATCTCCGAAAATTCCCAAATCCTTTCTGTAGATACTTTTGCGGATGTCTGACACGAGTGTGTCACAGTACCATTCGCCAACGAATCTATACGAATCTATCAGGCTTTGACCATTTTTTTACAATATAGCTCCTGCTTTTAGCCACTCTATTCATTCATTGTTTTCCCTAATTAGGGCTTGCTGAATAAGTACAGGAAACCCCAAAAAAGTTCGATCGCCCGATTCAAGCAAGTGCCTCAGTTAAGTTATTATTATTTTGCTGGCGTTCACGGATAATTATTTATAATCTGCCTGCGATCGCGAGTTGTTTTTGATAAAAATTGACACAAAAAAAGCAACAATAATCTTCTTAATCCCGCCACAAGGTTCATGACTAAAAAAGTAATACCGATCGCTGTTTGGGAGGTATTACTACGCTTAGCAATTACTCGATCGAGATTAAACTTGCGCTTCGCTTGTCCGAATTTTCCTTCGATTGCTTGACTGTCTGTTTCATCTTTTTTAGCTTGTTTCTTTGTTGCTTTACTGATGTGAGTTGGTCGTCTTCCTAAAGGCGGACCGCTCATCCTAATCCCTCTTTCTTTACACCATGCTCTGTTAGAGAGCGTCCGATAAATCTGGTCAATATGTACTGATTCTGGATAATAACCTGTGAATTCTTTGAAGGATTCTATTTGGGCGATCAAGTCTCCTGATTCATTAAACGGAACTTACCCCTGCTGGGGGTAGTTTCGGTGGCTGTATTCTTTGAGCTGTATTCGTTTTAGCCATTTGGCAGTTCCAATTTTGTAGCCATGTATTTAAGATTTTCTTAATATTTATAACCAAAGTATTGCTGTATCATAAAATTAACTCAAACCCGCTCCACATAAGGGTTGTAAAAAGTTGTAGTCATGTACTTGATTTTCCCGCTCCAGGAAAGTCTTGCCCTGTAATGGTTTCAGAAGAAATGAATCTTATGTGCGGGGTAAGTTCCGATTAAAGTTATCCCAGCTAATTCGATCTAAGAATACATACCCTTCAAAGCTGCTCGCTGACAATTTGGCTCCAAATTCTGTATGTTGCTGGTAATAAACCTACATTTGTGAGAATAAACCAAGCTTCTTTAGCTTGATTTTTTGCCGAGTTTTTTTCCATTTACAAGCCACATCAAATCCCGCAGTCTGGCCTGTTTTTCTAACTCTTTTTCCTGCCAAATATAAAGATGTTATCGGTACTATTCCTCATTCATCTAACCGTCGCCAAATTAAATATTCTATTTCGATACAATGATTTTTTTTTAGTCTCAAACAAAAGTACACACCTTTTTCATTAAGCCCGTTTCCCAAGTCAATAGAACAAAATTCCCGGTTTCCTAAAACGACGACTTTATATTCAGAAAATAATGGTAAAACTTGCTGTAAATTTTTAGTTTGTTCCGACAAGTTACTGTTTCCTAATTTTGGCAATAATGACCATTATAATGGAATTGCTCTTTTTTCCCAGATTAGCGTCACCATAAAAAGATTAATGCCTCCCCATTGACTGCGGTCAATTGCGATTGACAAAGTTTGACCCAGACGGCAATAATTGGTCAACCAATAAGTAATTAATGGGAACCAAATTAAGGAAATAGTTAAGTTGGGGAAATCCAAAAATCTTTGTAACTTACGTCGCCGACTTTCGGTTGTAATTAGAGAGGGAAATACGCGGGAGAGCCGTTCTAATCTGATTTATTTTTCTGATTGTATCACAGGTAGCAATATTTCAATCAGTTTAAACTGAGCTAACGTTAGTTTTTTTTGAAAATGAATGTGGTAGAACTTTGGTATTATTATTATTTTTTAGATAGGCAAGCGTCTAACAATTTTGCTGCCTATCTTTTTTTACCACACATAGGCTCAATCCTTACGATTTCTGGGTTTGGGCCTGGTTGTCACCCCCCCAGCTATGTAGTAATTTTTTCACTACATAATTACCACTACCCAAGACACTTCATCCCTCTATTATGAAGCGCTCATTAATGCTGACAAGCCCAAGGATAGTTTACACACATTGGGATTGACCAAACAAAGCCCGTAGATTTTAGGTTTTTAAACAATTCAGGCTCAGGCGATCCAACTAATGTAAGAACTCTTGCTGCGTGACCAGAAGCATCAATCCTTGCCTGCGCGTGGCAAGTTATACAAGAAGAGCCAAATACAGCGTTCTGTTCTGTAATTGAATTGCCCAACAGCGTTGGATTTCCTGTAGAATCAATAAAGTTGATCTGAGTTCCTTTCAGGCGGTAGTTCTTAAATTGTTCGCCCCATTCTCCTGTTAATCCGTAAGCAGCAAATAATTTTTCCAGTTCCGGGGTTAATTGTTCGGTAGCATATTTGAGATTGCTCGTATTGTTCGGTTTGATGATATGCGGAGTTACCCCAAAGTTATCGATACAGCCGATTTCATCGCAGCGTCCTAAGTTGTCAACCCATTCAAAGGTTGCCCAAAACCAGTTTGGCAACTCTTTGGTAATAATGTGCATAGCCCGCAAACCAACTAGAGTTCCATCTTGAGTGTAATTCCAGTGATATTTACTTTTTTCTGATTCGCGAATTGGCACCCAATCAGCTTTTACTTCAATAGCATCAGTAGGAAAATCAATTTTTTCATCACTAGCATAAGCCTTGACTAAACCCTCCAAATTCCAGAGATCTTTATTAACAATATAATCAAAGACAGCACGATTACGACGGACTTCTTCTACTGAAGAGCTAACAAATTCGACTCCGGGAATTATCGGTTTTTCTTCTTCTTTAAGAAACAAGTTAATGCTGCGCTCTCTAAGCACCTTTAAACGAGGTTTTTCCGCAGTACCACATACTTCAGGCCATTTTGGTTGACTGCCTGGGAACGTCTCAGCATTATCTGGCCAAGTTTCCCAAATAGTGTTATTGGTCTCAGGACATTGTATTGGTGCTTTCTGATTTAATTTGGCAAACAATGTCCAAGAATGCTTATCCATTAGATAGGTGTTGCCAAAGGTGTTAAGCGAGTTAGCCTCAAACAAATTTGAACTAAAATCGTTTGGCATATCTGCGGCTAAGGTTGGAGCAACTTGAATCAGATAGAAGCATATTGCGCTCAGGCACAATGCTATGAATTGCAACAAGTTAGTTTTTTTGAACTTCATCTTCACTATAGCTAAACTGTTTTAAAGCAAGGTGCTAAAGGGTCAAGCCCCCGCTTGAGTGGTATTTGTCTAATTGAATTGTCAGGTTAAACTAATTTGGTAACGATGCCCCCCATTTCTGAAATCATAGTCACCTGCGAGCTAATGGGGTCAATGGAAAAGCGGATCTTATTTCGTTCATCATCTAGATGGTCAGGATTCAGATATGAAGTGTCGTTGCTGGCTCCGATAAAGTAATCGTCTTGACCCGCTTTGCTAGGAAACAGGTAAAAAACCCATCCTGTCTTAAACAAAACCAATTGATTGTGCTGGTTCACTTCTAAGTTCCAGCCCCCCTGGTAGTTCCCTAACAGCGGTTTAACTTCGTCGGGGTTAACTGTATATGATGATACTCTTTCTTTAATTCCGGGCGCCGAATCATTGATGTATTTATCGTATTGTAAACGATAATCGACGAATTGCGATTCATCCAAGTGGTCTCCGTAAAACAATTTGAGAAAATTCTTCGCTTTCTCAAATATTAAATAGAAACCAGCCCAACTATTAGTGCAGATAATCAATCCTGCATTTATATCCGGAACTACCATCAGCCAAGATACCCAAGAGGGAAGAAGACCGCCATGAGCAATCGCGTCAATTGTGCGGTCTGGGTTTGTTAGTTTAACTTTTTGGATCTCCCAACCTAAACCATATTCAGTCTCGTTAGTCAGACCGGGGAACCCAGGGGCAGAAATTGTGTCAGTCCAAAGCTTTTCAAGACTTTCTTTCCTCAGGATTTGCTTTCCATCAATAACACCATGGTTTAACAGCATCCTGGCATAACGACTCAAGTCTACAACATTTGAGACTACTTGACCTGCAGGTGCGATGCCACTAACATTACTAATACTAATGGGAGCTTTTGCCATCTGGCTGGCTTGCCCATTGCTAGTATCGAGCCCGTAACTAGCTGCATAGTTGTTAGTAGTGCTTGAACAAATTGGTGTTATGTAAGTATTTGTCATGCCAATCGGTGCAAAGATATGCTTACGCATCAAATTATTGTATTCTTGCAGCAATTGCGATGCCTCTACACCCCGCTTCAACGGAGATAAGTAACCTGTGCTGGCATAGGATTCGTTCCCATAGTGAAATATTTCTCCCGGCAATCTCTCAAAAGGTGCACTTGCCAAGGATCTAATTACATACGGTGCTGACTGTCCCTCCCAATATTTGTTATTTTCACTCTTGTGGTAAGGACCGATCGGATCTAGCATACCGGAACGCATCCCGATTACGTGCTGCACCTGTAGATTGTCTGTGGTTCTGCGATCGGCAAATTTAAAGTGCGGGCTAATGTCCTTCACCAATGTTTCCCAACCAAATATCCCGGCTTCCACCTGGGTGGCATTCATTACAGCGGTCATCGATTTGGTCATTGAACCGATCGGGAAAAGAGTTTCGGGAGTAACTGGAGCATTTGTTTCCAAGTCCCGCACGCCATAACCAGAAGCTCGAATTAAATGGTTTCCATGCACGATCGCAAATGCAACACCAGGAACCTGATATCTTTTTAATGGTTCCTGCAAATCTCTCTCAAATTCGATCAATTCCTCTGAGGATACAAAATCAGAGAATTTTTTTTTGGTGTTGTTCGTCATTCTCTTTCCTTTAACTTAACTTAGGATCGTCAATTAAATAATTTCCCTTTTTTCTTGTGGGATGGGCGTCCCGCCCGTCCCCGATAGACGGGCGGGACGCCCATCCCACAACAGTCATGAAAAGTGGATTTTATTTAATTCTCATCCCTTAGATAAACCTTAAGTTTTCCTGCTAAATTGAGACTTTTTACGATCTGGTAATGTCCTCCATGAATTAAGTGTTTCTCTAAACCTCCAATTGCAAGAGTATCCCAACCTTGAGAGGAGTCTGCAGTCACTTCTTCAGCTTGTTCGCTAGCGCAAAACAAGACAATCGATCCAATATATGGTTGGGGGCGATAGCGAAGCCGCGCTTGGATGTTTGCTTGGAAGACTTGAAATAAGCGACGGATTTGCGTTAGTCCTAGCTCCGGTGGTAAAAGTTTAGCTATCCGAGCCTGCTCTAAAATATAAGTCAACTGTGCATCTAAGTCTAGTTCTTGTAGTTGCTCCACTGATATCAGCAGATCTTTTCCTAAAAGACTACCAAGGTCTTGGGCAAAGTAGTAGGAAGCTAAGGTGGCATCATCTATAACCTGAACGCTTGATTTTTGTGACAAAACGCGCTTGCGTTGGTCGGATACCTGGTCGATTATTTTTGGGGTGTAGCTGTCGATCAGTGCAAGCAACGCTATTTCTTGTCCGGCAACGGATAATTGTTGGGCAATCTCAAAAGCGATCGCACCTCCTAAAGACCAACCCCCTATATAATACGGACCAGTGGGCTGAATGGTTTGAATGGCTTTAATATAATGGGATGCCATCTCTTCAATATCGGTCATGGGTTCTTGTTCCCCATTGAGACCCACTGATTGCAATCCATAAAATGGCTGTTCGTTGCCGAGATTACGGGCTAAATCAGCATAGCAAAGAACATTACCACCAACCGGATGGATGCAGAAGAAGGGCGATCTATTACCCTTTTGCTGAATGGGAACTAAGCAGGAGAATGCTTGCTCTTGACTCTGCTGTCCAATTGTTGCGGCTAAACCGGCAATATTAGGAGTCTTGAAGAGGTTTTGCAAGGGTAAGTCTACAGAAAATTTGTTCTGCAAGCGATAGATGACTTGGATCGCCCGCAAGGAATGTCCTCCGAGTTGAAAGAAGTTGTCGTAAATCCCGACATTTTCAACTCCTAGGACTTCTTGCCATATTTGTGCAATCTCGCGTTCTACATCGTTGCGGGGCGCTACCCGTTCGCTTTCTTTCTGAGGCGTAATTTTTCCTGCAAGCTTGTGAAGATCGATTTCACCGCTATCGGTAAGGGGCATTTCCTTTACTAAAGCTAACTCGCAGGCGGTAGGAGTGCCGAAGCGATCGCATGGTGGTTGTGGCAGACTTGCGGGTACTGTGCCTGTAAAATAGGCTATTAACTTTTCCAAACTATAACATTCAGACTGATAGCGCTGTATATTTGCCTTGTTGCCATCTAAACCGATGGCCAAGCGTGTAGGCCCCAAACTCATCCCTGCTAAAAAAGCGTAAATTCCTTGCTGTTTCTGAATTGGATAGTAACCGCGATCGCGGCTGAGTTCTTTCATTTGATAGCCCCGACTCATACCAGTTTCGTCCCACATACTCCAAGCTAAACAATAACTATGCAAGGAACTGCGGGTTCTTTGGCAGTCAGAAAAAGCATCGATAAAACTGTTAGCTGCGGCGTAAGCGCCGACAGTCGTTCCTCCAAAAAAACCGTTGACTGAAGAGAAGTTGATAAAAATACTATCAGGGTTATCTTTAATCAATTGGTGTAGTACCCAGGTGCCAGATACCTTAGAACGCAAGGATGTTGCCAAACCTGACTGTGTTTCTGACTCTATCAAACTCTCACGGGCTACACCTGCTAAGTGAATAATGCCATCCAACTCGCCCCAAGTCGATCGGATGGCTTCCATACGTGGGCGATCGCTAATATCGACTGTTTCATACATTACAGTCCCATTTAGCTGTTGTAATTGCTCAAAAGCTGCGAGTTTTTCTGCCAGTAGCGGCGTCCGACCAACCAATATTAACTTGGCATGATAATGTTCGAGCAGGTATTTCGCAATTTCTACGCCAATTCCTCCCAGTCCGCCAGTAATGAGATAGCTACCGCCTGTTTTAAAAGGTAATGCTTGCTTAAATTCTCCAGACCAGTTTACTCGTTCCAAACGCGGAACCAAACGCTGTTCCTTGCGGTAGGCAACTTCTCGTTCTCCTGTTATGTCTTGCATTTCTGCCAGAATAGAATCCCCGTTTATTTCAACTCTATCCACAGATAAATCAATATGACGACAGTTCAACCAAGGCATTTCTTGAGGGATTGTTTTCAGCAAACCAAGAACTGAGGACTTTTCGTATGCAATCTCGTCATTAGCGCCTGTAAACTGGGTGTGACTGGAAATAAATAATAGTTTTACTGGATGTCGATCGCCTTGAACCTTTGCCAAAGCTTGTACCAAGAAGAGTAAACTGTAAACTCCGGTATTTTGAGCCGTTTCCAATTCTGCCAGACTGGAAATTTCTCCTTTATACTTGCTGTAATTCCATAAATGTATAATTTGCTCGATATATTTTTGCTTGACTGCTATGCTTTCTAGTAGTAAATAATAATCCTCGGCTTTTTCTGGATTTATACTGTAGCAATCGTCACTGATTTTAACAAAAACCGTTCCTACCGATACTTTAATACAAGATTGATTTTCTTGCTTCAGTTGCTCGCCGATATAATCCCCCAATCCTAACGGATCGATAAAAATTAATGTCGGCCCTGTTGACAAATCGGTTGATGGGCGTAATTGTTTTGTTTGCCAGATTTGGCGGTAAAACCAGTCTGGGATGGTTTTGGCATTCTGCAACAGAATATCTACTTTTTTGAGAATATGGTTGAATTCGCCTGCTGACAATTGCTGACTGAGTTGCGAACGCTGAATTTTGCCAATAGAAGTTTTGGGAATGGCTGTCTTCTCTACAGGCAGTAAATAATCAGCTTTAATGCCAATTTGAGTGACAACTTGCTGCTGAATTTCTTCTAATTTTTTCCGCAATAAACGAGCGTTATCGGCGAGCGAAGTAGAGAAAAATATCGCTAATTTATCTCGTCCTACAGATACCGCAGCCGTGTATGACACTTCAATATCTGGAATTTTTTCGACAACGGCTTCAATTTCATGACTGTAATAATTAGCCCCATTAATAATAATGACATCTTTTTGCCGTCCCGTAATTGTTAAGCGTCCCCCTTGTATAAATCCAAGATCGCCTGTAGCGAACCAGCCATCTGCAGTAAAGACTTCCCGATCGAGTTGAGAATTGTTATAGTAACCCCGCGTGACCTGTTCGCCCTTTACTTGTAAATACCCGACTGTCCCTTCTTCTAAAACTTGATTTTCACCACTTACGATTCTCAAAGACACGCCTGGGATGGGCAGCCCCAGTTCTGCAAAGGAAGTCGGGGTTGGGTTTTCTAACAAAAATTTGTCAGAAAAAGTCACACCTGAAGAAGTTTCTGCCATTCCCCAAGATGAATGCATAGCCTGGGCCGCTAACTGATGGGATTGAAATAGTTCCCAAAATCTTTGGGCAGTTTGCGGTACGATCGGTTCAGCGGTATTTAACAAAGACCTGACGGCAGACAAATTCCACGTCCGCTGTTTAATTTCAGCAGATTGCTCGTTAACAAGAGTAAAGGCAAAATTAGGACTCCAAGTGTTTGTCACCTGATAGCGTTCCAACAAGTCAAACCATGTCAGCGGCTGATGTAAAATAAGATCTGTGGGTACGTGAATTTGCTCGCAACCCATAAATACGCATCGGATACAGCAGCGAATCAGAGGTCCCGGATGGTCTAGGGGTAACCAATTGAGAGATATATCTTCTTGAGTCAATTGACTGACTTCAGAAGTAGCCGCCACGCTACTTAATATATTCCAATGACTTAGCATGACTCCTTTAGGCATTCCCGTACTTCCGGAAGTTAAGAGTAAAATTGCTAAATCATCTGGCTGACTGAGATGATAATCAGGATCTGGGTCATACTCGTAAAGGCGATCGCAACTTTCCACTTTAAAGTTCTCTAAACCGAGCATTCCCGACAAAGAAGCGATCGCCTCTACTAATTCTTTGCTAGCTAGAACGATCGGATTTTCCAACATCTGCCAGGCATTGTGCAATTTGTTCACAGCATTATTGACTTCGCTGTAGGTAGGAGCAATTGCCATGGGGACAGGTACAAAACCTCCCAGAATACAGCCCCAAAATGCTGAAATAAAATCTTGCGGATTTTTGATTTGAAGTATGACTTTATCTTGGGGTTGCAGACCAAGTTCTTTCAAAAGAGCATTGATTCGTTGTGCCTGTGTCAGTAAATCCCCATAGGATTGAAATAACTCGCTACCATCCCGCTGTATATATAGAATATTTTTATTACTCGTTCTAGCCGTAACTTGCAATAGTTCGGCAAGGGTACGCGGCATATTTTCTGGATATTGTAGCGGTCTTCCGTGGCTGATAGCGTGCGCTCGTGACGAAGCGCTGGGTGCTTGGCGTTCGGGAGCAGGCAATAATTGGCTATCACCAGAAACAGTAGTAAAGTCAATAGCCCGAGCTTCTGTCTGCGGTAATAAGTCAGATAAATGTAAAGGTGGTAAAGTATTAGTCTGAGATTGAACAACTACCGCCACTTGCTCAATTTCTGGCAGCTCGCGCAGTTGTTTTTCCCAGAGTTGTAGTAAGTCGCGATCGATTGCGGGTAAACAACGCAAAGCTGCTTCGTCAATTTCTCCTGTATCTGTCAGCGGTAAAGCCGATACTTGTATATATATATCTGGTTGTTGGTAAGTAGCTAGTTGAGATTGCAAATAAGAATTGAGCTTTTCGGTACCAGTCAATTTAGACGATTGTACCACATAAGCAACAATAGTGTTTTCTCTTTCTAACACAAAACAATCTTCAACTTCAGAAGCAGACATCAGTGCAGCTTCAAGCTGTTGCAGTTTAATTGGTTTGCCCTTTTTCTGAAGCTTGGTTATAAATGAAGCAATTTTTTGCTCTTGATTCGTTGCGATCGCCTCTAATAAACCTTGTAAGTTTTCTCGGATCGATATGATTGTTTTTGACCCAAAGCGATCGCCATCATACTTGATGCGTACTGACAATTCTGAACCTGGACTGACCATTACTGTCAAAGGATAATTAGTATGTCCAGTTCCTTTAATTTGACCTATTTTTAAGTCTCCCTGCCTTGTGGAAGTATCTACCGGATAGTTCTGAAAAATAACAATGCTTTCAAACAAAGGCATACCTTGGGGTACTTCACTCAAAGTTTGAATTTCCACCAAAGGCATATAGGAGTATTGTTGTTGTTCAACCTGCTGTGCCTGCAAGTTTCTCAACCAAGGCAATAGTTCCACTTCTTCGGGCACTTGCACGCGCACTGGTAAAGTATTAATCGACACCCCCACCATTGATTCTACTTTTGGTAAAGAAGGTGGACGACCCGAAACTGTTACCCCAAAGACAACATCTGAGTCCCCACTATAGCAACTTAGCAGTAGCGCCCAAGTTCCCTGTAAAATTGTATTTAATGTCAAACTATTTGAGCGAGCTAAAGACTGCAAAGCCCTAGTAGTAACTTCTGTTAAATGAAAATCTTGCTGTTTGTAACCCTCTTGACTTTTTGGTCTTTTAATGCTTGGTAAAATAGTAGGCATTTTAAAGCCCTGGAGTGTTTGTTGCCAGAAAGCTTCAGCTTTGGAAAAATCTTGCTGTTGCAACCAAGCAATATACTCTCGGAAGGGTGTGGGGGGCGGTAAATATAAATTTTGCCCTTTGACGATCGCTTCGTACAACTCAAAAACTTCCTTAAGGACGATCGCCATACTCCAGCCATCAAGTAATAGATGGTGCAGACTCCAGACAAATTCGTAGCGATCGGGTTCTAACTCGATCGAAGCACACCGCATCAGCGGCGCTTCGTCCAGATGAAAGCCCTGCTGACTATCAGCCCAAAGAAAAGCCGATCGCTCTTCTTCTAATTCTAAAGGCGTCAGTCCCCGCCAAGAGCGATCGACCCAAGGCAACTCTACATTAGAGTGGACTACTTGAAGGGGTTTTTCCAACTCTTGCCAGTGAAAGGAAGTCCGCAAAACCGCGTGTCTAGCTACAATTTTATGCCACGCTTGTTTAAAAGCATCTATATTCAACTTTCCTTGTAAAGTCCAAGCAAGTTGATGAAAATACACTCCCGAACCCTGTTCGTAAAGGCTGTGAAACAGAATGCCCTGCTGCATAGGGCTTAATTCATAGATATCTTCAATATCATCCATCTTTTATCTCTTTTATGGCATTATTATTTTACTGTCTCGCTTATCGGTTGTGAATTTATCACCGCCGATGTATTAAGCTCATCTTTATAGAGTATTACAACTGAGGGGGTGACAAACGTCCTGTAATCTTTGTCAGATAAGGAATAAAAACCATTCAGCCATAAAAAGATACAGTTCAAATTTGGCGTTTGTTGAGTCTGTTCTCAATAGGTTAGATACTAAAAACCTAATTTTTGGTTGAATGATTCCGTTAAACAGGTTTTATTTGTGGTAGTGCCCTGAAGGAAAGGAAGGAGTAAATTTAAGCTACTATTAGAGAGAATTGTTTGCCATTAGTTATATGACAGTAGAAATTCATTGTTGCCCGCGTTGTGGTTCAGAAGAAGTTAGCCGTAACGGTCAGACTCGGCATCGTAAGCAAAACTACAAATGTCGAGAATGTGGTCGTCAATTTGTTCTAAATCCGACATGGAAAGCTATTACCAAGGAACAACAGGAGTTAATGTCACGGATGCTACTTGAACGTATTTCTCAGGCTGGGATTGCTCGGGTATTGCAAGTATCAGAAGATACAGTCCAGCGCTACGTAAATGCCAGAGCTGTCGTTGAAAAGAAGCAAGTGGAGGTAAGTACCAAGCCAAAAAAGCGCCTGAACGTTCAGATGGATGAGTTATGGTCGTTTGTTGATAATAAAGGAAATCAGCAGTGGGTATGGCTTGCATTGGATGCCGAGACTAGGGAAATTGTTGGTGTACATATTGGGGATCGTAGTGCAGTATCAGCTCAGGCTTTATGGAATTCAATGCCACCAGTTTACCGTCAATGTGCAGTAATTTATACTGATCATTGGAGTGCCTATGATTCTGTATTGCCCAGTAAACGTCATCATAGTGTAGACAAAGATAGTGGTTGTACCAGCTATATCGAGCGATTTAACTGCACCATTCGACAACGAGTATCAAGGGTTGGTGAGAAAGAGCTTATCCTTCTCTAAAAAATTGGAAAATCATATTGCAGCCATTTGGCGTTTTGTGCATCATTATAATGCTAATTTACCAATCTAGATGCCTGTTTTAATTTGAATTCGGTTTTGTTCTGAGCCTTTCCTTCAGGGCGCTACCTTATTTGTTTCTACGTCATTTCCTCCAAACGCTTACATGATAAGCTTTTTAGCTTCCAGGTTTCTGAGGACATTTTTCATCGGTCACATATTTGTCGTCTTTCTGAACTTTGTAATCCTTTCCAACCGCTTCCTTAATAGCTAATTCAATCTGATCTTGCTCGTTCCCTGGAAGTTTACGACTTTCTTTGTTGGTATAGGGACAATTAAGTTTACCAGAAATAAATCTAAGCTTTAAGATGGGAGGCTCCGTTACAATAGCAAATCCTACGTTTTTTTTCTCGTCGGTTTCCTTGTCAATTTTTTTGCCAAATCTCTCTGCAACTACTTCATGCCCTCCCCTCGGCTCAACAGTGCAAAACCCACTCTTCTCCTCTTCTTTTAAATAAGTTTTGTAGCTCGGTAATGCCATCCACTCCTTAGTCTCGACATTGTACACTCCAGAAAAAACCGCTCCAGGTTTGTATTTCAACAAGACATCAACCACATTATTTCCAGACCCAACATTTGTCAGAATATATTCTTCATTTATCTGATTACGATTATTGCATGATGGTGGAGCATCAGTTGCAGCATAACTTACTGCCGGGAAGATAAAGCTCAAGCTTAATACAAAAAACGCAAGAACAATTATTTTTCGAATGTGACTGTTAATGTTCATGGGGAAAAACTTTCTTCTAACTTTTTAGAAATGTTTTTTAGCTAAATACACTAAAAATTTAGCTACGAGCAGTGTACCAGCAAGTCAAAATTATGTCAAGTAAGAAAAGTGGGTATTTTTTGATACGTGAAAAACCAGAAAAAATTTGGCTGCAATACATCTGAGAGTTTAGGAACCGCAGATGCACACAACCCATAGCAGATGAATATATACCTCATCCGATGAAAACCGCTATAACAGGACGATTCTTTTAGGCTCTGTAAAGTGAGGTAGTGCCCTGAAGGAAAGGATCAAGAGAATTAAACTGAATTCAAAGAAAGTAGGCGTTTAGAGTTGTAAATTAGC